>JBDTFK010000128.1:0-9822 GCA_039937995.1 Vulcanimicrobiaceae bacterium
CCGAGCGATGCAAGCGCCCACAAACGCGCGAACTGCAGCGCGACAAAAACGCCGATCAGCCACCAATTCGGCACGGTTGCGTGCGGGATGAAGAGCCACATGCAGAGCAGCCACGACGCGTGCAGCGCGACAAACCATGGATGTTGCTCGCGCGCGATCTCGACGCCGCCGCGCGCGAGCAAATTGTGCGTGTTGCGTTCGGCGTAAATGACTTCGGCGATGCGCTGCAGCGCGACGAAGCCGAGAACGAAGGCGAGAATCACTCGCGGTCGAGATTCACGAAGGCGGCCGTAAAGCCGGGACCCATCGCGGTCAGTAGCGCGCGCTCCCAGTTTCCGTCGCGCAATGCGCCTTCGCGGATCGCGCGCTCTAAAACGAAGAGTAGGGTGACCGCCGACATGTTGCCGTACTCGCGCAAGATCGCGCGAGAATCTACAAGCGCGCCACTTTCGAGTCCGAACGCGGACTCGAGCGCGTCGAGAACTTTCGTCCCGCCCGGATGGGAAAGAAAATGGTCGATGTCGCTGCGGTGTAGGCCGCGTTCTTTGAGATAGGAATCGAGCACGGGGCGAAATTGCGTTTCGACCAGGTGCGGAATATCGCGCGAAAATATCGCTCGCAAACCTTCATCCGCGACGTCCCATCCCATGATGTCGAGGGTGCCGGGAAAGGTGTACTCACCCGAGCCCGTAATCGCCGGGCCGCTCGCATTGGTCGAAAGTATCGCGGCGGCGGCCCCGTCGCCAAAAAGCGCGGTTGCGACGACGTTGCTTTTCGTCGTGTCGTCGCGCCGGAACCACAACGCGCACAGTTCGATCACGAGAAAGAGAACGGTGCTGCCCGGTTGCGCCGCAGCCATCGTGGCGGCTCGGGCGAGACCTACCGCGCCGCCGACGCAACCGAGACCGAAAACCGGCAAGCGGCGCGCGGTTCGTTTAAACGGCATCCGCTCCATCAGCAACGCATCGAGGCTGGGCGTTGCGATACCGGTTGTCGAGACGACCACGATCGTGTCGACGTCTTGAACCGATAGATCGGCGCGCGAAAGTGCGTCATTCGTCGCGCGTTCGAGGAGATCGACTGCGGACGCGCGATAGATCGCGTTACGGTCCGGCCATCCGTGCGCCTCGTAATACCAATCGACCGGCACGCACGAATATCGTCGCTCGATACCGGTATTGGCGAACACCGGCAGCAGTCGTTTTACAACGGCTGAACTTCCAAATTGCGCTTCGACCCTAGCCGCGATGTCGCGCTGGTCGAGTGCAAACGGCGGTACCGCAGTTGCGATACCGCCGATATGCGGTCGTCTCGAAATGACGCTTATCCTTTGGCCGAGTAAGCCGTGCACCAACCGTTCGGACTAATCGATCCTTCAACGATCTTGCATTGGCCGTTTGCCGTTTTGGATTTTCCGGGAACGAAGAGCGTGCAGCCGGAACACTTTTGCGAACCGTGCGGCTTCGATTGATACTTGAATTGCGATTTCGGTGACTTTGCGTCGGCGATGGATGTTGCGCCGATAACTGCGAGTCCGGCAAGCGCCGGAAGAACGATGAGTTGTTGTAAGACTTCTTTTCGAGATGGATGCTTCACAGGTGCTCTCCTTTGCGGCCCTTCGCGATGCCGGCGTTCCCGCCGCGGGCCTATAACACGTTCATAGCAAAGTACGTTCCTACACCCGGGACGCCCACCTTCCCAAAACCGATCCAACGGTTCGCCGATACGATGTTGATATAGTGTCCGCGCTCGCCGCTCGTTTGATGTTCTTCATCTTCAAATCCCTGATCGGGATCGATCCACGAGGATACGGTGTCGAACGCCGCGTTTTGACCGCAGAGCCAATCGCGCGGTGCCCCGGGTAAACGATGATAGAATACGTTGAACTCCACGCATCCTTGCGGGTTATCGAGCGCGGCGCAGGTGTGTCCGATGCGTTGCGCCCGTCCTTCGAGCGCCGCCCAATAACGAGCGCTTTCCATAAGGTTCTCATCGAAGCCGAGGGTCGCCGTGATTCCGTGCGCAGCGCGAAACGCGTTGAGCTGGGTCAACGCCGCACGTTCGTCCCGCGTGGGTCTGAGCAGGCGAATCGTACCTACGTCGCCGGCTCTGAACCGGCCGTGGAATGTGACGCGTCCCGTCGGCCTGCCGTAAGCGTCGAGAAGAAAAGGCGAGCGAGGGGACGCAACGGAGAAATGACCGCTATCGTCCGTTGTTGTCACCATGGCTTCGGCGGGCGGCCGGTCGCCGAGCATCTCCGCTTCGTTCACGGCGTCGAGCGGTATCACCGCGATGGAAATACCCGGGGCCGGGCGGCCGGTCTCACCATCGACGACGTGGCCGGTGACGATTCCAGGGCACGCAATCGCTGCAGGAGTGGCCGAGACCATCACCAAGGCAAAGCAGGCGACCAAGGGCCCTGCTACTCGTAGGACGAGGGACCTGTGCATAGTAATGACATCGACCTATACCCAAGAAGTATTAAGATCTTGTCAGAAACTTGTCAAATAAAGATAATCCGCAATGCTCCCGTCGTAGCGCTCCGCGGTAGCGACCAGGTGGGCGCTCGCCGGTTGCACGTTCGCTTTGCTGCTTACAATCAGCGACCGCGGCTCGGAACATTCGGGTCCGGCCCCCTCGTGAATCTGCAACGCACTCCCGCGTAGGTAATACCCAAAAAGCGTCAGGGAGTTCATCGGGTTCAAGTCGAGAAAGCATACGCGCGTCACCGAAGGCGCGAACGTGCGGACTAGGCCGAAGAGCTCGCGGTTTTCGAATTGGTACGCCCGGGCCGATATCGGGATGTATTCCACGAAATAGACGCGACAGAACGCCGCGAACTCCGCTACGACGAGAAGGCCCAGGACGCTTGCGAGCGTTGCGCGGTACGCGCGCAGGTTCGTGTGAGAGAGTGCGACCCACGCTCCCGAAAGGCCGATGGCTGCGAGGATGCACGCGAGCGGCGCGCCGATCAGCGTGCGCAAGAAGTGGGGCACGCCGTCGTTCGTGGCGGCGCCGCCGAGTGGGTAGATCGCAAGCCACACGGTGAGGAACGCACCCAGCCGGGGACCGTACCGCTGCCAAACGACGATCGCGCCAAAAACGATCCAAGGCAGCATCCAGAGGTAGAGCACTCCGGTGGGAGGTCCGTGATTGGGATTCCCGTCGCCGTTTCGAAATATCGCGTTGAAATCGAAATGCGCGAGATAGTTGTGCGCGAAGAGCTCGAGCGAGTGCGCGTTGACTCCTTGCGCGAAGGTCGAGATGCGACGGTCCCGCCAAAAAAAATCGGGATCGCCCCAAACGGAGAAGATAAGCGGCATAAGAACGACGATCCAAAGCACGATCGAAGCTGCGATCGCGCGCCACGCGCGCTGCGTACCGTTCCAATCGGCGAGCAGCAGGGCAACGCAAAGGAACGCTTCGCTAGGAAGTGCCGCGCGATAGCTGTACGCCCCAATGCCGAAAAGTGCGCCCGCAACGAGGACCATCCCGGTTCGGCGCTTTTCGATACCCGTGCGCATCGTCCACAGGCCGCCGAGCAAAAAAGGGAGCATCGCTGCCGGCTCCCAGCCGACGCGAGAAATCGTAACGTCCCAAGGAAGAATCGCCATGATCGCGCCGGCGAGCAAACCTGCGGCGCGGTCGCGCGTCAAGCGTTCCGTGAGCGCCGTCGTGAAGAACGCCGTAAGAACGCCGAAAACCACTGCCGGGAAGCGGAACGCCGCGGAGGAATTCCCGAAAAAAAAGGTCATGAGGTATTCGCACACGCCGTAGAGCGGCAAATACATGATCCGGAAGTCGAAGAATGCGCGTAGCGGCGCGCGATGGGTCAACTCATCGAGGACGCCTACGACACCCGCCAACTCATCGGGGTGCAACGCCGCCGGAATTGAGCCAAGTTGCCAAATCCGAATCAAAAAGGCAACTGCAAGCAGTATCGCGAGAATAAGGGTCGACCCGGAAATCGAAAAGCGCCTATCCAGGATCCCCGTCTGAAGACTTTTTGAGCTCATCTTGTGTATAGTTACCAAAATCCGAGACACCCGGAGGACCTTCGTTTGAAAAGACTGCCGGTCATCGTGCATGCCGCAGCGTCGTTTGCCGTCGCGCTCGCACTTGGCGGCGCCGCAGCGCTTGCCGATCCTTCACCCGCACCTTCAGCCGCTGCATCCGCGAGCGCGTCACCGGCGCCCACGGCAAAACCGGTGTACGAGGCAATGCAGTGGCGCGAAGTCGGACCGGCACTTCCCGGGGGTCGCGCGGCCAACGTTGCCGGCTCCGTGAAAGATCCGAACTTGTACTACGTCGCGGCCGCGGGCGGCGGTGTTTGGAAGACGACGGACGGCGGAGAAACCTGGGAAGCGGTATTCGAAAAGGAGCCGGTCGCGTCGATCTCCGACGTCGTCATCGATCCGGCCAACGACGACGTCGTGTGGGTAGCGACCGGCGAAGGGAACCCTCGCAACGATGTGATCCCCGGAGCGGGCGTATACAAAACGACCGACGGCGGAAAATCGTGGAACTACATGGGGCTCAAAGAGACGCGCACGATCACGCGCCTTCTGATTGATCCGCACGATTCGAATCACGTCGTGGTGGCGGCCCTCGGCGATGTGTTCGCGCCGAGCGCCGATCGTGGAATCTACAACACCACCGACGGCGGTAAAACGTGGCAGAAGACGCTTTATGTGAGCGATCAAAGCGGCGGTTCGGACGTCGTGATGGATCAGAAGAACCCGAACATTCTCTATGCGGGCATGTGGCACTTCATGCGCAAGCCGTGGACGACGAACAGCGGTGGTCCAGACGACGGTCTCTTCAAATCCACCGACGGCGGAAAAACCTGGACGAAGCAAACCGGTCACGGTTTACCCACCGACACCCTCGGGCGGATCGGCTTGGCGATCGCGCCGGGCAACAGCAATCGCATCTACGCGCTCATCGAATCGACACAAGGCATTCTGTGGCGCTCCGACGACGGCGGCGCGAATTGGGCAATGGTGAGCAGCGACACGCTCGCCAATCAGCGCCCGTTTTATTTTTCGCACATCTACGTCGACCCCAAGAATGCCGACCACGTCTACGGAATTTCCGCCGCGCTCTCGCAATCGCGCGACGGCGGTAAAACCTTTAAGATCATGCAAAACGCTCCGCACGGCGATTTCCACGGAATGTGGATTGCGCCGAACAACCCCGAGCGGATGATGGTTGCCGAGGACGGCGGAGTGGCGCGTTCGCTCGACGGCGGCGGAACGTGGTTCTTCGGACGCAATCTTCCAATCGGCGAAGTCTATCACGCAGGCGTCGGCGCGCGCGGGAATCCGTACTGGATCTGCGGCGGCTGGCAAGACAACAACGCTTGGTGCGGACCTTCGTTCTCAACCGATCCATCCGGAACGCAGAACAAGCATTGGATCAACACCGCCGGCGGCGACGGCGAATGGTCGATTCCCGATCCCCTCAATACCGACATCTTTTGGGCCGACTCGCAAGGCGCGTTTATCAACGTTTACAATAAACGCACGCGCGACGGATACACGGCGATTCCGTATTATGCGACGGCCGCAGCGCAGTTCGATCTTTCGAAAGCAAAATATCGCTTCAATTGGGACTCGCCGCTTGCGTTTGCTCCGTGGGACGGTCACATCGCATGGGCGGCCGGAAACGTCGTCTTTCAGAGCACCGATCGCGGCCGCACGTGGAAGGCTATTTCACCCGATCTCACGCGAAATGAAAAGGCGTATCAGCAGCCGCCGGGCGGTCCGATCACGCACGACGTTTCGAGCGCGGAGAACTACGGGACGATTCTCGACGTTGAAGGCTCGCCGCTGCGCAAGGGCGAGATTTGGGCCGGTACCGACGACGGTCTCGTCCAGTATACGACGGACGACGGGAAACATTGGTCGAACGTTACGCCGAAAAATGCGCCGGACCACGGCGAAGCCGAGACCGTCGCGCCGTCAACGACTGATTACGGCACGGTTTATGTAAGTTACGATAAGCACTTGCTCGGTGATTATAAGCCGTATCTCTTTGTAACGCGCAATTCCGGAAAAACGTGGACGAGCATTTCAAACGGAATTCCGGACGGGCAGTACGCGCGCTCGGTCCGCCAGGATCTCCACAACCGTAACATCGTGTATGCCGGTACCGAGACCGGATTTTGGATATCGTGCGACGCGGGAAGCACCTGGCACGATTTCAAAAACAACCTTCCGACCGTGGCCGTTCGCGACATTCGTTTTCAACCGCAGTGGGATGACATGGTGATCGCGACGCACGGCCGCGCAATGTACGTCATGGACGATCTCCGCCCGCTGCAACAATCGGCGTGCGGGAAGCCGCTCCAAGACGTCGTTATCGCACCGCGCGATGCCTTCGAATATTCGCTTCACAGCGACGACGAAGGCACCTACACCGACTACACGGCGGCGAACCCGCCTTACGGCGCGGTTATCAACTATTATGAGACCACGGTAAGCAAACCCGATCCCATCATTCGTATCTCCGATGCTTCCGGGCACGTGCTCCGGGCGGTGTCGGGCGTTCAAGACAACCCGTTTTCGACCAAATCCAAGCCGTGGATTGTCAACGAGCCCGGTTTGCAGCAATTCGTATGGGATTTCAGCGAAGACGGTCCGGTGAAATGGAACGGAGCCGGGAAGTTCTTCAGAGGTCCGAACGAGGGCGCGAGCGTGGTCCCGGGGCGGTACACGTTGGCTATGACGCTCGGAGGACGCACGTTTACGAAGTCATTTGTCGTGAAGCCGGATCCCGACACGAACTTCACGCCGGCCGAACTCGCAGCATCGTATGAATTCTCGAATCATTTCTTCGGGAAGCTCTCGACGCTCGATACCGGATTGAACGGCCTCGACGACGTCAAGACACAACTGGAAAAAGCTCGCAAGGCAGCGTTGGATAAGGACGACACTGCCGCGGTCTCCGCAATCGACGCGGGGCTTAAGTCGCGTCAGGCGATGCAAGACGACCTCACTGCGAACTACCAGAACTTCGAGGACAGTATTCAGCGGCCGGGTAAGCTTCGCGAAGACGTGATGGGAATCGCGGGTGCCGGTCTTATTACGCCGCCCTTGCGCGACGTTGCCCGACGCATCGATGCCGAATATGCCGCGGACGCCGCGGATTTCACCGCATATCTCGCAACGCTCCCCGCGTTAAACGACGTCCTCAAAAAAGGCGGGTACGGTAACATTACCGTTCCCAAGCCGATCTAAAGCGCGCACGTGGCCGATTCGTTGCGCGCCTCGCTCGCAGTCGCCGCGCTGCTGCTTTCGGCCTGTGCGGTGCCCGGGCAGAACAACGCGGTCGTCGCGCGATACGGTACGACCGTACCCGCGCGAGCGCAAGCAACGGTCGCACCGGCCGATTTCGGGTCGCTGAAATGGCGCGAAGTCGGCCCGGCAGTCATGGGAGGGCGTCTCGACGCGGTCGCAGGCGTCGCGGGCGAAGCGAACACGATTTACCTCGGACACTCATCGGGCGGGCTCTACAAGTCGACCGACGGGGGCATGACGTTCGCGTCGGTTTTTCACGCCGGCACGTCGTCGTCCATCGGTGCGATTGCGGTTGCTCCGTCCAACGCGAAAATCGTCTATGCGGGAACGGGTGAAGGATTTCCGCGAAATACCGCGGCGCTTGGAGACGGGGTGTTTCTCTCGACCGACGCCGGAAAAACGTGGCGCGCGGCCGGTCTTGCAAAGACGCAACACATCGCGAGAATTGCGGTCGATCCGCACGATCCGAAGACCGCGCTGGTCGCCTCCATGGGGCCTGAATTCTCCGCCGGAGGCGAACGCGGAATATATCGAACGAGCGACGGCGGCAAACATTGGCATCGTACGTTGTGGGTAAACGCGACGACCGGCGGCTCCGACGTAATATTCGATCCGGCCGATTCGTCGGTTGCGTACGCCGGAACGTTCGACTATCTGCGGGAGCCGTGGACGTTTCGCGGCGGCGGTCCGGGAAGCGGCCTCTACAAATCCACGGACGGCGGCCGCTCGTGGAAAAAACTTACCGACGTTGCGCTGCAAAACGGTTTGCCCGGCGGCATCATAAACCGGGTCGGCGTGTCAATTAGCGCGCATCACCCGCAGACGCTCTATGCGATCGTCCCGACGAAGAAAGGCATGCTTTACCGCTCGAACGACGCCGGTGCGCATTGGCTGCTCGTAAACGCAAAAGAAGATCTTGTCTTCCGCCCGTTCTATTTCTCGCAAGTGCGCGTGGATCCCGACGATCCCAAGAACGTGTGGATACTCTCGGGGGAGGTGCAGCGCTCGACCGACGGCGGCAAGAGCTTCAAAAGCGTAAACGCCGGCGGCGACAATCACGACCTTTGGATCGACCCCAAAGACCCCACCTTCGTGTTGCTGGGCAGCGACATGGGATTCGACCGCTCGGTCGATGGCGGTGAAACGTGGAGTTATATCAATACGGTCCCGTTCGGCCAGGTGTATCGCGTTGGATACGACCGCGCACTTCCGTACCACATTATGGGCGGCATGCAAGACCACGAGGTGTGGTGGGGGCCGAACAGCCTCTGGAACAACTCCGGCGTTGACGGCGGGTCGTGGAGAAACATCTCGGATTGGGGCGACGGGCAATACGCGCAGGCCGATCCGCGCGACGCAGACATTATCTACGAAGACACGCATTTCGGCGATCTCACCAAACGAAACTTGCGGACGGGCGAGGCGCGTTACATCTCGCCGCAACCCGCGATCGCGTTTGGCGAAGGCGCCGCGGCGAGCCGGTATCGGTTCAATTGGAGCGCGCCGCTCTTGGTCTCCCCGCACGATCCGGGAAGATTGTACTACGGCGGTAACGTGCTCTTTACGAGTACCGACGCCGGCACGATGTGGAAAGCTATCAGCCCCGATCTTTCGAAGCCTTGCAACGCGTCTTGGCTCCGAAGCAGCGGCGGCCCGATTACCCACGACAATACAAACGCCGAAACGTATTGCACGATTTATGCGATTGCCGAGGATGCATCGGGCACGAGCTCCGTATGGGCGGGCACGGATACTGGGAACCTCGAGCTCACGCGCGACGGCGGCGCGACTTGGAGCAACGTCGTGGGAAACGTTCCGAATCTACCGGCCGGAAGTTGGGTTGCGTCGATCGATGCATCGCAGGTTACCGCGGGAACCGCATACGTTACGTTCGACCGTCACCGTCGCGGCGACACGCGCGCCTACGTTTACTCAACCAACGACTACGGTGCGCATTGGACGAACGTTTCGGGCAATTTGCCGCACTGGGCGTACGTCGTTCGCGAGGATCCCCGCAGGCCCAAGCTCCTTTTTGCCGGCACGGAAGAAGGTCTCTGGGCGTCATTCGATCGCGGAACTCACTGGATGAGCTTGCAACTCGGAGCCGGGCACGTTCCCGTTTACGATATGCAAATTCAGCCGGACTTCAACGATCTCATCATCGGAACCCACGGGCGCGGCTTTGCGATTATCGACGATATCACGCCGCTCGAGGGGCTCGCGCGCGCCGTTACCGGCAAGGTTGCAATCTTTGCCCCCGGGGACGCGTGGCGGTATGCGGCGCGTCCGGAACACGATTTCGGCCAGAACGAATTCGTTGCCGACAACAAACCCTACGGCGCCGTAATCTCGTACTATCTCGCACCGCGGCCGCATCCAAAGACAAAAAAGAAGAGCAAAAAGGAAACGATATCACTGGACGTGCTCGACGGCAAGGGCGCGATCGTTCGTCATCTCGATGGGACGGTAAACGACGGAATCAACAGCGTCGTTTGGGATTTACAGACCGATCCACCGGACG
>JBDTFK010000129.1:0-11097 GCA_039937995.1 Vulcanimicrobiaceae bacterium
CGTCGGCTTGGTTCGGAAAGATCGCCTGCGCAAGTGCCGTCAAAGCCAGTGGATAGAGTAGGCCGAAGAGCACGATCGTAACGAGCGTGATTCGCGTTGCGGTATCGAAATATTTGAGCATCGATTCTCCTACGTTAAATGAAGCGCAGCCAGAAGCAGGTCGATGATTTTTATGCCCACAAACGGCACGATGATGCCGCCCAATCCGTAAAGCAACACGTTCTCTCGCAATACCGCATTGGCGCCCATGGGTGAATAGTTCACTCCGCGTAGCGCGAGCGGGACGAGCGCGATAATGATGAGCGCGTTAAAGATGACGGCCGAAAGAATGGCGCTTTGCGGCGTCGTCAGACGCATCACGTTTAGCACGCTCATCGCCGGATAGGCGACCGCAAACATCGCCGGGAGAATCGCGAAATACTTGGCGACATCGTTGGCAATCGAAAATGTCGTGAGCGCGCCGCGCGTCATCAAAAGCTGCTTGCCGATCTCGACGACCTCGATGAGTTTGGTTGGGTCGGAATCGAGATCGACCATGTTTGCCGCTTCCTTTGCGGCCTGCGTCCCTGAATTCATCGCTACGCCGACATCGGCTTGCGCGAGCGCGGGTGCGTCGTTCGTACCGTCGCCCGTCATGGCCACGAGGCGGCCGGACTTCTGCTCGCGCTTGATCAGTGACATCTTGTCTTCCGGCGTGGCCTCCGCCAAAAAGTCGTCGACGCCGGCTTCTTTCGCAATTGCCGCCGCGGTTAACGGGTTGTCCCCGGTAATCATCACGGTGCGGATGCCCATTGCACGTAGGCGGTCGAAACGCTCGCGCATGTTCGGCTTGAGGATGTCCTTGAGGTGGATCACTCCGAGAACCGTTGCGTTTTGCGCGAGTAAGAGCGGCGTGCCGCCTGCGCGCGCGATTCGCTCGACGTGTTGTGCAAGTTCGAGTGAGGGTGAGCCGCCCGCTTCGCGCACCCACGCAAGCACCGCGTCGGGAGCGCCTTTGCGAATCGAAGCACCGCGCGGGAAATCGACTCCGCTCATGCGCGTATATGCGCTAAACGGAACGAACGTCGCATCGGGCGGCTTGCCCTCGTCGATTTGGCACTGCGTTGCGAGGATGACGAGCGAGCGGCCTTCGGGAGTCTCATCCGAAAGCGACGATAGATACGCGGCGCGCGCGGCATCGCGCAATTCGACTCCGGCGGCGGGGATAATTTCGGTGGCTTGACGGTTTCCGAGCGTTATCGTTCCGGTTTTGTCCAATAGCAGCGTGTCGACGTCGCCGGCTGCCTCGACGGCGCGTCCGCTCATGGCAAGCACGTTGCGCTGCATGACGCGATCCATTCCCGCAATGCCGATGGCCGAAAGAAGTCCGCCGATCGTCGTCGGAATCAGACACACCAACAATGCGATCAATACCGTTAGCGTTTGGCGCGAGCCCGCGTAAATCGAATACGGAAGCAAGGTTGCCACCGCTATCATAAAAACGATCGTCAGCCCGCTGAGCAGAATCGAAAGCGCGATTTCGTTCGGTGTCTTCTGCCGCTGTGCGCCTTCAACCAGGCCGATCATGCGATCGAGAAATGTTTCGCCGGGATTCGCCGTAATGCTCACTTCCAGCCGGTCGCTTATCACGCGCGTTCCCCCGGTCACGGCGCTTCGGTCGCCGCCCGCTTCGCGCACGACCGGCGCGGACTCACCGGTAATCGCGGATTCGTCCACCATGGCGACTCCCTTGAACACTTCGCCGTCGCCGGGAATGATATCGCCGGCTTCGACGACGACGAGGTCGCCGCGGCGCAGCGATGTCGAAGACACAGTCTCCAAACCTCCGGGGCCCCGCCGCTTCGCAAACGAATCCGATTTTGTGCGGCGAAGATGGTCGGCCTGCGCTTTTCCGCGACCCTCGGCAACCGCTTCCGCGAAGTTAGCGAAGAGAACCGTGAACCACAGCCACGCGGCAATTGCGAAGTCAAACCCTGTATTTTCGCCTTTCCCGAGCGCGTCGCGCAGGAAAAACAGCGACGTTACAAGGGCCCCCGCCTCTACGATGAACATTACCGGATTTCTCGCCATCCATCGGGGGTCAAGTTTTTTGAACGAGTCGCCGATTGCGCGCGCCACGATCGCGCGATCGAAAAGCGGGCGTGCCTGCGGGCGACGTTCGAGACGCCGTTGCGATAACATTAAAACGTCTTTCCTTGTTCGACGAGCAGATGTTCGACGATCGGTCCGAGAGCGTCGGCTGGAAGGAACGTCAGCGCACCGACGATCACGATCGTTCCAATGAGCAGCGCGACAAAGATCCCCGAATGCGTGGTGAAAGTTCCGACACCCTCGGCGACGGACTTCTTCCCGGCGAGCGACCCCGCAAGCGCGAGCGCCGGAATCACGACCGCGAACCGCCCGAAGAACATGTTCAGCGCGGCTGCAATGTTGTAAAACAGGTTGGGCGAGAGGCCGGCAAAAGCCGAACCGTTGTTTGCGTTGGTCGACGTGAACGCGTAAAGCATTTCGGAGAATCCGTGTGGCCCCGCGTTCGAGAGTGTCGCTAAGCCCGCAGGAGTTACCGCCGCGACCGCGGTCGGGATGAGCGAAAGAGCGGGCGTTACGAGTATCGCAAGGATCGCGAACTGAACCTCCCTCCGCTCGATCTTTTTCCCGAGATACTCCGGCGTGCGCCCCACCATCAGACCCGCGATAAATACGGTCAATACGACGAACATGATCATGCCGTAGAGCCCGCTTCCGGTCCCGCCGAAGACAATTTCGCCAAGTTGCATGTTTACGAGCGGTATCAGGCCGCCGAGAGCCGTGAACGAATCGTGCATGGCGTTTACCGCGCCGCACGACGTATCGGTCGTCACCGTCGCGAAAAGCGACGAGGCCGCGATACCGAAGCGGCACTCCTTACCCTCCATATTGCCGCCCACGACGCCCAACTGATGTACGATCGGGTTTCCGGCGGCTTCGGCCCAGTACGCTGCCGTGAAACCCGCAAAAAACAGTATCGACATTGCGGCGAAAATGGCCCATCCTTGCCGTACGTCTTTGACCATCCTGCCGTACATGTAAACCAAACCCGCAGGGATGAGAAAGATCAGGACGAGTTCGAATAGATTTGAGAGCGGCGTCGGGTTTTCATTGGGTGAAGCGGAATTTGCGTTGACGAAACCACCGCCGTTCGTTCCGAGTTCTTTGATGACTTCTTGCGACGCCATCGGACCTCCGGTGATTGTCTGGGTGATGCCCTCAAGGGTTTTTAATTGATAGTCGGCATGGAAATTCTGCGGGACACCCTGCCATGCAAGAAACAACCCGCCGGCGATCGCAATCGGAAGAAAAACGTAAAGGAGCGCGCGAATGAGATCGACCCAAAAATTTCCGAGCGTCTTTACCGCGGTGCGCGCGAGCCCGCGCACGACGGCTACGGCAATCGCGACGCCGACCGCGGCAGATGCGAAATTGTGCCACGCAAGCCCGGCCATTTGCGAGAGCTGGGCCATGGCGCTCTCTCCGGAGTAGAATTGCCAATTCGTATTGGTCAGAAAACTCACTGCGGTGTTCCACGCGAGGTCGGGCGTCATATTGTCGAAGTGGTTAGGGTTGAGCGGCAGCCATTTTTGAGTGCGCAGCATTGCGTAGAGCCAAATGAGTCCGACTGCCGAGAACGCGAGCACCGATAGCGCATACACCTTCCACGACATCTCTTCTTTTTCGCGAACGCCTGAGAGTTTGTAGATCAAGCGCTCCAGTGGGACGAGCGCACTCGATAACCACGTGCGTTCGCCCGCGAACACGCGAGCCATGTAGGTTCCCAGAGGTTTTGTGAGTGCCAGCACGATACCGAAAAATAGCATCGTCTGCAACCAACCGAATACGTTCACGTCGCTCCTTAAAATTTCTCAGGGCGCAGCATGGCGTAGATGAGATACGCGAGCCCTGCGACAGCTAAAGAGATCCCGATGAGATCGTCCACGTGCATCGCCGTCACAACCTCTCGCATCCGGAAACATAGAAATCGAGAATAGCGAAGCACGCGATCGATAACGCGATGAGCGCGATTTCCAGCATGTTAGAATTGAACTCCCAACTCGACGACGACGCGCGATTGGTTCGCTCCGGTTCCAAGCGGCCCAAATGCAAGGCCGGGTTTGAACCCCGTAACGTTGACGAGCGAATATTCCGCTCGCGCAAAAAAGGTGTTGACTTTGTACGCGGGTGTGATCGTCCAGCTCGTTGCGTTGCTCCCGGCACCAAATCCTAAAAGGTCGGCATTCAACGATGAATCTCCGGCGGCGCTGCTCTGGGTGAAGGCCTCGTAGCGCCCCGCAATCGAGTAAGCGTTTCCGAAGGCATAGTTTGCGAGCAAGACCGCGACGAGCGCGTTTTCACTGCGCGTGTACCCAAGCTTCGGCGACGCGGGCGTGTTAGCGAAGAGCAGGTACGGCAGCAGTAGCAGCTTTCCGACCTGTTGCGTGAGCATGAGGTCGTACTCGCGTTTGTTTGCGACGCTTGCGGTCACGTTCCCAGGCGTGTTACCGCCTGGGGCGATAAACGCGAATTGCACGTTGGTGGCGGCGCTCGGAGCCCACCCGACGAGCCCTTCGATCGCGCGCCCACCGTTTCCGGAATAGTACCCGTCGTTATACTCAAGATCGCCCGTGAACTTTCCGTTCGTATAGATAGCGCGGCCTCCGCGGCTTATCGTAGGTTCGAGCGCGAAGCCCAGGCCGCGCTGCACGTTGAGATTTTGAGCGGTGAATGCACTCTCTTGGCCAAGCAACGTCGACTGCTTCCCGACGCTCACCGTAAGGTGGGTGCTCGGAACGTATTGGACCGCAGCGAGCGGCACAAAACCGTACAAGCAGGAATTCGAACTCGGCTGGGTCGTTGGATTGATTGCCTGCCCCACAACGGGAAATGCGTAGGCGCCCCCGGTTAGAGAAAATCGCAGGACACCGGCGTTTTTCGATAACGTAAGCAGCGCTTCGCTATTGTCTGTACGATTCGCAAGATCTACGCCGCTCGGGGTATCCAACGCGCCCGTCGCATTCACATTGTTGGTGTGGACGTAATAGAGCGAAAACGCGCCGTCGACGGAGTATGCGGGGACCGGTGTGGGCGTCGGCGTTGGGGCTGGACTCGGCGAAGGTGACATCGCAGCGACCGTCGCGAGGAGGAAAGCGAGCAGCATCGCGACCAAGCGTAGAATGCATTGGATGCGCGCAACAGCCTCCGAACGGATGATCCGATCGGACGGTCATGTTTCCGGCGTTCGGAACCGCGCTCAAAAAAGCCGATTCGATGCCGAAGCGCGAACGACATGGAAGATGCCGCCGCTTCAAACCCTTCCGAAACCGCTGCTAACCGCGCAAAGCCGCGTGTGGCCGCTCTCGCTTCGCGTGTATCTACTCGCAGTCGGTCTCGTACTTTTTCGAGTGACGCAGATGGCGCTCAGTCGCGGGTCGCTCTGAATGGCGCGGTTATCGCTCGCCTTGCACGCCGGACTCGCAGCGATCGCATTTTTCCCGATCGCCGCGACGGCACAAGGCACGCCCGCGCAGCCATCGCCGTCACCTTCGCCCACGCCGATAGCCGGCAGCATAACGTGGAAGGTTGACGGCCAACAACTCTTTATCGACCAGCAAACCGGCGGGTCGGGAATCTTGCCGCCCGAAGGTGCCGGATTTGCAGCAGGTGGGCCGCTCGCGCCGAACACGCCGTACGATACGTGGTCGGGTGCGCCTGAGGTCCCCGGCCTCGCGGGTATTTTTCAGTATCGCGCGACCCCGCAATACAACGCGCGACGCATCTTTGCTTCGGTCGATCTCGGCTTCGGATTCGTAACGGGCAGCGTAACGAACGCCGCGTACTGGGGCGAGAATCTGCTTCCGACGTACAATCCGCATCTCGGAAACGGAGCGCTCCCGTATGCAATCGTTTTTCCATCCAATGCGAACGGCGATCGCGGGAACGCCTTTCGGGCGTCTATCCTGGGTGCGTCGGCTGGAGCGCAAGACGGCAGTTGGACCGCGAAAGCGGGTTACTTCGACCTCGCCCAAACCGCCCGCTTCATCTTTATTCAGCCGGCGTTCACGAACGTCACACCTTCACTTGGAATCGCTCCCGCCGAATCGCTCGGCAACGGCGCACCCGCACTCGCATGGTGGCCCTCGCCGGAACCCGGCCTGCCCCTCTTAGGCGCCGACGTTACACTGCGCCGCGGAATCGGGAGCCTTGAGTTAACCGACGCCGAACTTCCGGCGCTTCGGGGAACGAACGCTCGCGTTGCTATGGGTTCGCTCGTTATCGATCACGGCGAAGGGACGCGCTACACCGCGCAGTTTTCGCACGTTACGACCGGAGGCGCGCCCATTTCAACCACCACGATGTTCGGCTCCGACGCAATGACGGTGCCGGGGCCGCAGGGCAATTTGCCCGTAAGCACGCTCGGCGGGCAACGCGCCACAATTGCGGGCGCAAGCGTAACGTTCCATGCCACGCGAACGATCTCCGCAACGCTTGAGCTGGGAAAACAGTGGTACGACGCCGATGAAGTCATCGAACCCGGTTCCCAGCGGCCGGGCGGTTTCTACCACGTCGCGCTCTCGCGCGAAGCCGGTCGCGCTACCACGACGGTCGAAGGATTTCGCTTCGAACCCCGTTACGCAACGACGATCTTACCGTACGGCATTCCCGAGAATATTTGGAGCTCTGCCTGGTCGTGGCCCGGACCGTGGCTCAAGTCGAACTACGAAGTCAACGACAACTCGCAATTCGGCGTAAACCGTGAGGGCTATCGTGTGAAGTACAGCCTCGACGGGGGCCCGCTCGAACTTCACGTGCAGATCATGCGCAATCGGCAGATCGAGGAAGCAACGCTTTCAAACGTGTACCAAACAGGGTTCGTCGACGGCTTCTTTCTGCCGCAACTCGACGGATTCGGCACGCGCGGCGAGCAGGCGCAATATTCGTCGTGGATCGCGTGGCATCCGCATTTCGGCACGCTGACGCTCGACTACGTGGTCGATGTGGAACATCGGAGCGCAACGCCTGCCCATCCCGAAGATCTCGTGGACTACGTCGCACCGCAAGCGATGCTCGCCTATTCGCATCAACTCTCCGGCAGCACGATCGTCGCAGGCGGATACGGATATTATGCGATGAAAGGCACCTGGGCCACGACGCCGCTGAATTTCGGCGAAGCGACCTATTTTATCGGGGCGGAATTGCAAGAATCGAAACAAAGCGGACTCTTCGTGCAACTCCGCCATAACAGTTTCGGCGGAACGCCATCATCCATCGGCGGTACATCTCCCGGCTTCGGAGCAAATCTCCTTATCGTGGAACAGCGCCTTCACATCGAGCCATAGGTTTCTCGTATCAAACGTTCATTCGCAGTGCACAGTTTCGGCGCGTGATTCGCGTCGTGTCTTGTTCGCGCCGCGTTTTTCGCACCGGACATCGTAGCAGCCTACGCCGGCGTCGGCGCGCGGTCTCCTACGCGCAAACTCAAAGCCTCCTTCCGGCACCCCCGGGCAATACTACGAATTGCGTCCCTGAGGAGCCGGGCTGGGCCATGCTAGGAAACGCAGATTCCGGGAACTCCGACTTTCTTGAAGAGGTGCGCCGACGCTACGGTACTCGCGGGGTGATCGTCGAGGAGCGCCTGAAACTCCGGCTTGGTGAATGCGTTGCGATAGAAATCGACGGATTCCCAGACCGCGTAGTTCACAAACACACCGCTATTTGCAATGCCGCGGTGGAGCTGCGTCGAAATAAAACCCGGCTGAGATTTCATAAACGACGCATTCGTGGCCCACACTTCAAGCAACTCTTCGCTCTGATCGGGGTCAACGGTGAACACGTTGATCAACACGACCGGCCCGTCGTCATGCTGCATCTGCTGGCGCACCGAGACGGCATTGCTCATCTCCTTGAATATCATCTTTCCACTTCTCCTCGACATTGACGTACGCGTTCCAAGTTTTTCCCCGCCGCGCAAACTCCCACCAGCGTGGTGCGCCGGTAGCCCCTAGCGCGCGAGGTCGAGAGCATTAATGTGCCGCTCGTAGGTTAGCGCGCCGATCAATATCGTCAGGATGACGACCGTAAACGTTGCGTCGATAATCGTTTCGCGCGCCGCAAACGACGCGGGAACTCCCAGGGCCAACGCAAGGGAAAGGGCTCCACGCACGCCTGCGAGTTGGACGACGATTCTCCAAGAGCGCAACATTTTCGGGGCGAAAGCCAGCAATCCGTAGGCCACGGCGATGCGAGCGACAACTACGCCGAGAATCACCCACAAAAGGATCGTTCGCGCACCCCATAGGTGCGCCGCTTCGACAGAGGCTCCCACGAGAAAAAAGAGCACGGCGTTCGCAAGCGTTGCGGCAGCCGTCCAGGCCGCATCGACACTTCGCACGACTTCGAGCGAGCCGAAGGCACTTTCAAATTGCCGCATGCCGATTGCGAGCGCAATCACCGCGAAAATCCCCGACGCGCGGAGATGCTCCGCCGCAAAATAGACCAAATATGCGGCCGCGAACGTAGCGAGGGCTTGCGCGACGGCTGGGACACCCTTGCGCAATGCGAATGAAAAGAGCCAAGCGCCGGCGATGCCGGTGAGTATTCCGACGAGCGAACCAACCGCGGCCTCGATCGCAACTCGTCCGATTTGGCTACTCGCGCCTCCGACGACGATCGCTCCGAGAATTGCGCGGTATAGCACGACTGCAACCGCGTCGTTAAGCAACGATTCACTCTCGACAATCGTGGCGAGAAGCGCAGGGACCTTGAGCCGGCGAAAAATTGCGACCACGGCGACGGGGTCTGTTGCGCTCAAAATTGCGCCCAGCACGAGCGCCGCCGCGAGAGCCATCCCGCCAAACGCGTGCGCCACGAGCGCAATCACTGCGGCGGTTATTGCGACGCCTGGTATCGCGAGCAGTGCGATGGGGCGCCACGCGCGGCGCATGAGCGTAAAGTCCAGTTGCCAGGCCGCCTCGAAAATCAATGCGGGCAGAAACACGTACAGCGTAGCGTTGCGCAGGATGTCGGCGAAGAGCCCGGGACGCAGTTCGCCGACGACCACGCCGACAACGAGAACGATAGCGATCTGCCGGAGTTTCACGTTAGTGCGTGTGCGTGAAGTTGCCGACGGCCACGTGGTGCGAGCGAATCGCATCGATCGCATGCCGCATTCCAAGCGGGTTCGCGGGACGGCCCGCAGCGGCAAAATACCATTCCGGATCGATATTGAGCGTACGGGTTTGAATCATCGCAACGGGGATTTCGCGTAGAAAGGCTTCCATCGCGGCGAGTTCCTCTTCGTCGTCGGTTACGCCGGGATGGGTGAGCAGGTTCAAACTCACGCGCAGTCCGCGCTTCATGGCAAGCCGTACCGACGAGAGCACATCGTCGAGCGTGTAGCCGACTGGGCGGTAGTAAGCAGCGTACGTCTGCGGCCGAAACGAGTTTAGGCTGACGCGAACGGCCTGCAAACCGGCGTCGATGCAGCGCTCGAGCGCGCTCGGCATGCTACCGTTGGTATTGAGGTTGATCGATCCGTTGCTGCGCGCGGCGCGAATGCGCTCGATCGCGGTCGCAATGGTCAGCGATCGCAGCAGCGGTTCGCCTTCGCAACCTTGCCCAAAGGAAACGATCCCATCGGGAACGCGCTCCAAGTGGTGGATCGCGATGCGCGCGAGGTCGCCCGCGTCGGTTTCAAACGCGATGCGCTCTTGCGGCGACGTTAGGCCTGCATCAGGTTCGAGTTGCGAGATACAGCCTACGCAGCGCGCGTTGCATTTCGGCGAAACGGGAAGTGCCGCTTCGCCGCGCTCCAAGAACACGTTCTGTGCCGTGAAGCAACCGTATTCGCGCGAGCAGAGTGCAACTTGTGCGAGCACGCGGTTTCCGGGATCGCTTGCGGTTCGACGATCGAGGAGTCCCTCGAGTTCGCCCTCCGAAAAATACCGCGGCTGCCACTCTTCGCTTTCGTCCGTCTTCATAGCTGCAACGTACAGTTCGTCATCGACGACGCATGCGGCGGTATAGCCGAACAGCGGCAAGGGCGGCGCCTTTGCCTCTTTCACATACGCGGGAACGAGCAACCGCGTATACCCCGCCGGAAGCACAGCCGCTAGTGCATATTTGCGCACAAGCGCGCCCTCGGCGGTAAGCGCGCGCCGTCCGGGTAAAATCATTTGGACGGTGCCCGCGGGAGCGAGAGTTAACTCGTCGCGGCGCGGCTCGCGCACGAGTCCGCCGTCGGCGAGCGCGGCGTATGTTTCGTCGTAAAAAATTTCGCCCTTGGCGTTGCAATACGCGAGACCGGCGCTCATACGACCGTGTCGAATACGTGAACTGCGGGTCCCGTCATGAACGCGGCGCCGCGGCCGTCCCATTCAACGACCAGTTCGCCGCCGGGTACCGAAACGTCGATCGGACTCCGCGCCGCCCCGCGCTCGATCGCCGCCGCCGCCGCGGCAACCGCACCGGTGCCGCAAGCCATCGTTAGGCCAACGCCTCGCTCGTAGTGCCGCATTTGCAGCGCGTTGGCTCCGCTCTCCACGACGGCGATGTGAACGTTGACACCGCGCGGGAACGCCGGGTCGCGTTGCATGCGCTCGCCGTAAGCTACCAGATCGACGCTCTCCAGTGAATCGGCAAAGTACACGAAATGCGGATTTCCAACCGACACAACGGCCGAATTCCCCAGCACGTCAAGGTTCAGAATCTCCGGAATTCCCATGTTCACGCGCACGCTGTATGTCTTGCCCCTTCGCACCACCAGGGTTTCGATGAGCCCCGCAGACGTTTCCACGCGCAGCGCGTCGCGTTGCGAGTACTCGTCGACATAGCGCGCGACGCAGCGGATGCCGTTTCCGCACATTTCGGCTTCACTGCCGTCCGCATTGATGATGCGCATCGAAATGTCGGCCCGAACGCTCTCGCCGATCAGCAAAACGCCGTCGGCACCGATACCCGTGCGGCGGTTGCATAGTGATTGCGCGAACTCGATGGGGTCTTTGAGCGTTTGCGAGCGCGCGTCCACGACGATGAAATCGTTGCGGGCGCCGTGCATTTTGCTCACGG
>JBDTFK010000130.1:0-7140 GCA_039937995.1 Vulcanimicrobiaceae bacterium
GATCGAGTTGCGGAATCATTTCGAGAACTGTTTTGCCCAGGCGGTTCGCGACGGCGATGAGGTGCGCGCGACCGACGAACTTCTGGGGGCCCTTGCCTTCGACCGGTCGTTGCTATGAAAACTGAGCTGGGCATTACGGGAATGACGTGCGCTTCGTGCGTCGCGCACGTCGCCGGCGCATTGAAAGGGGTCGACGGCGTCGACGATGCTGCGGTGAACCTTGTTACCGAACGCGCTACCGTGTCTCACGCGGCGCCGGTTTCAACGGCCGCTCTGGTCGATGCCGTCGCACGCGCGGGATACGAAGCGCATCCGCCGGCCGATGAAAATGCCGACGAGCGTCGACGTGCGGGCGAGCTGAAACGGAAGGGCGCGCTGCTTGCAGCGGCGATCGCGCTATCGGTTCCGACAGTCGTTCTCTCGATGTTTGTGCCGGAGTTTCCGGAGAAGCCGTGGGTTCTCTTTGCGCTCACGTTGCCGGTTTGGAGCGTTGTCGGATGGGAGTTTCACCGTGGCGCGATCGCCTCGTTGCGTAGCGGCTCGGCGACGATGGACACCTTGGTCTCGCTCGGGTCGACCGCGGCATTTTTCTTAAGCTGTTATGAGTTGCTCGTAGGATTGCCGACGTATTTTGAAACGGCGAGTGCGATCGTAACGCTCGTTTTTGCGGGGAAATATCTCGAAGCATCGGCGCGCGTGCGGAGCAACGCCGCGCTACGCGCGCTTCTCGATCTTCGACCGGCACTCGCAGTGCGCAAGCGCTCCGATGGACCGGTTGAAACCGTTTCCGCGGAAAACGTGCGGGTTGACGATAGTTTGCTCGTTGCGCCGGGAGAGCGGATTCCGGTCGACGGGGTTGTGTTGAGCGGAGCGAGCGCGATCGATCGCTCGATGCTCACCGGTGAATCGGTGCCGGTTGAAGTTGAAGCCGGCGCGCAGCTTTCCGCCGGAACGATCAACAGGGACGGGGCGATTGAGATGCGCGCAACCGCCGTCGGTGAGGGCACGGAACTCGCGCGAATCGTTGAGATCGTCCGGCGCGCGCAAGGTTCGACGCCGCCCGTGCAGCGGCTCGCGGATCGCATCGCGGCCGTTTTCGTGCCGGTGATTCTCGGCATTGCGCTTCTTACGCTCGCCGGTTGGCTCGTAACGCATCATGCTTGGGGCGACGCGGTCATCGCCGCCGTCGCCGTGCTGGTCGTCGCGTGTCCGTGCGCGCTCGGGCTTGCGACGCCCACCGCGGTTATTGCCGGCGTCGGGGCGGGGGCGCGGCGTGGAATCCTGTTCAAAAATGCGGATGCGCTCGAGCGTGCCGCACGCGTCGATACCGTCGTGTTCGACAAGACGGGGACCCTAACGCAAGGGGTCGCGCACGTGATTGCGATCCACGCGGCCGACTCGGACGAACGCGAGTTGCTGCGCACCGCCGCCGCACTCGAAAGCCGTTCGTCACACCCGTTGGCCTCCGCGATCGCCCGGTATGCGCAGGAGCGCGGTATCGAAGCTCCCGCCGCGGCCGATCTCGTGGCGACACGTGGGTCGGGCATTTCCGGAACGGTAGGGCGCGAACGCGCGCTAGCCGGCAATGCCGCATTCATGCGCGACAATTCCGTCGTCATCGACGGCGTCACGGAACCGGCGGCTACGCGGGTGTACGTCGCACGCAATGGGGTGCTTTCCGGATGGCTGGATATCGCCGATCCGCTTCGGGCGGATGCCGGCGCGATGATTGTGCGATTGCGCAAATCACATGTTGCAACGATGTTGGTTAGCGGAGATGCTACGGAACCAACGCGAGTAATCGCCGAGCAAAGTGGAATCGAGCGTTGGTACGCGCAAACATCTCCGGAAGGCAAGTCAACGATTATCGAGGGATTGCGGGCCGGCGGCCAATGCGTGGCATTCGTAGGTGACGGCATCAACGACGCACCCGCGCTCGCAACGGCCGACGTCGGATTCGCGATGGGTGGGGGAACGGCCGTTGCGCTCGAAACGGCGGACGCGACGATTCTTTCAAACGATCCCGCCGCGTTGCCGGACGCGCTCGATGTCGCGCGTGCGACCATGCGTACGATTTCCCAAAATCTCTTCTGGGCATTTGCTTACAACGTGTTGCTCGTTCCGCTGGCAGCGTTCGGAATCGTCTCGCCGATGTTTGCTGCGGCCGCAATGGGGCTCTCAAGCCTCTTTGTGGTTGGGAATTCGCTGCGCCTCGCCCGGCACTAGCGAGAAATCGTTTTCCGATCGACGAGGGTGAGCACGAAGAGTCCGGCTACGACGAGCATCATCCCGGCTCCATCGAGTACGCTCGGAACTTCGTGGAGTTGAATCCAGGCACCAAGCGTCCCGAGCACGGGATTCATCAGCGTTCCCATGCTCGCGGTACGCGCGGGTAACTGCTCGAGAACGAACGTCCACAAAACGTACGCGAGCGCCGTTGCAAGAAAAATGTTATACGCGATTGCAAAGATGTACGATTCGCTCCACACCGTCGGCCGCCCCGGAACGAGGACCGCGACGGCCAGCAGAACGGCGCCTCCCGCGAGCATCTGCCACAACGTGAGCGTATAGAGATCGACTGCCGGATCGCGTTGCACGCGCTTGGTCAAAATCACGCCGATTGCCCATGAAATTCCGGCAACGAGGGCGAGGGTCGACGGCAGCGCGCCGTGCTTGATCGGGCCGATCATGCAGGCAACGCCGGCGAATGCGATTGCGATCGCCAGTCCCTGCGGCCAACGTAAGCGTTCGCCTAGGGCCGGCCACGCGAGCAGACTTACCCACAGCGGCATGGTGTATGAGAGCATTGCGACTTGCCCCGCGCCCGCACTCACGACGGCCCACGTTACAAGTCCGAGAAATACGCCCGTTTGAAAGACTCCAATCCAAACGTACATTGCGATGTGGCGTGGCCGGAGAGGCTTCCTTGCCGCAAGCGCGACTGCGACCAAGACACACGCGCCCCCAATGGTGCGCCACGCCGCAAAGACAAACGGCGACGCGTCATGCACCGCGACCTTCATGACGACCCAGTTGTAACCCCATATTAGGGTTAGAAGCGCGAGCGCAAGGAGCGCCATGCGACGAGTTTTAGCGGTGGCTTGCACGCCGCAATCGATCCATGATCGCTACGCCGACGCCGGTTTCCGGCACGCTTTGCGCGTCGATGCGGCGTAACCCCAGGGCGTCGAGTTCGTGAAGGTACTCGAAGAAGTGAGCCGCCGCTTCGCGCAAGTCGCCGTCGGGCGAGAGCACCCGCACGGCACCGTACCCGGGAACCGCCGCGCGAAAAGCGAGCAACGCTGCGCCGCGACGGTGCTCGGCCGCAACCTCTGCATCGATCACGCAAACCGGTGTGCGGGGGGCGTAGTGTTGCGGAAGCCTTCCGGGCGCGAGCGGTTTCGCGACGTCGGAAAGTTCGCGCGCGAGCGGGCCCGTTATCGCTTCAATAGCTTCAAGCGCGAGCGCGCCCGCCCGGAGCAATGCCGGATGCGGTTCGAGCATGATGATCGTGGACTCGATACCGTGCTCGGTCGGACCGCCGTCAACGATCATATCGACGCGATCACCAAGCATTTCCGCCACGCGTTCCGCGCGGGTAGGGCTTAAATAGCCGAACGGATTCGCACTCGGCGCGGCCAGTGGGACCGCACTGCGCTCGATAAGCGCGCGCGCAACCGGATGGGCCGGCATGCGAACCGCAACGGTCGGCAATCCCGCCGTAACGAGATCGGGAACGCGCGAGGTTTTTTGTAAAACGAGCGTGAGTGGACCCGGCCAAAATGCATCGATGAGGCGCCGGGCAAGCGCGGGGACCGATGCCGCGACGTCGTGCAGCATCGCTTCGTCGCTCACGTGGACGATCAACGGGTCGAACGCGGGGCGCGCTTTGATCTCGAAGATCCGCGCGACGGCTCGAGCGTCGAACGCCGACGCTCCGAGCCCATAAACCGTTTCGGTGGGAAATGCTACAACGGCGCCGCCGCGCAAAAGCGCGGCGGCGCGTTCGATTGTGTCCTTATCGGCTAATGAGATTGCCGGCGCGTGACCGAGTTCACGCGAACTTGAATGAGGCTTCCCTTTGTAACGTTGACGTTCTCTTTGTTGTTTTTGGCGAGCAGAAAGCCACCGGCCGCACCGAGAAAGCCGCCGGCGCCGCTATGAAAGATCGTTTTGCCGAGCATGTTTCCGACGAGCATGCCCGCGAGTGCCCCGCCGGCTTCTTTCAGCGCGTTATTTTTTGTATTCGCCTGCATTTTTGTAATGGTCGTATCGACGTAGTACGTGGAACCGCTCCCGGTAACGAGCTTCGTGAACGCGAACGAGATCTTGCCCGGGCGTCCTTGACTCGCGGCTTGCACGGCGGAAACATGCCCGTAGAGCTTGCCGCCCGTTACCGAACCGCTGCCGTCGTCGGAGGTGACGTTCGAGAGCGTCACGGCTTGACCGACCGTAGCGTGATTGCTGGAATAGTTGTCGTTAATCGTGCCGTTGAGCAAAGAGCCGCTGGTAAGCGCGGCTTGTGCCGCAATCGCCGTTGCAGCGACGAGGGCGACGAGCGATCCGGAGGCGATGCGAAGCCGCATATTAGGTGATTCCTCTCAAGCGAAAAAGAGTTCTTTAGAAGAACCCTTTTCCCAAAAATCGGCCTCCTCCCGCACGGGAAGCGGCTTTACTGAACCGCGAGGACGGGAACCTTGCCCTTGATAAGTGTGATCTTGATGGTGTCGCCCGCTTTGACCTTGCTGAAATCCGCGCTGCCGCGAGTGACCAGCATCGTCTCCACGCCGTTCTGCATAAGAGCCATCGCGTGCTGCGTGTCCTGAACTTTTTCCACCTTCACGACGTACGTGCCGTCGGGAACCAGCGCAACATCGATCTCCGCCGCTCCTGCCGATGCCGCGGACCCTATGGCCGCGACGAGCATTGCGCCCACCAGAATTTCGCGCACTCTTTCCTCCATGATGCTGTTAAAGTACGGCTAGCATGCCTGCGCAAAGCCGTTACGGCTACTACAGACACGACAGCCGGAGGCACGAGAGCGCAAAATTTACATTCCCTTTCTTGACGAAATCGTAACATTTCCGTTTTCCACCAACATGAACACCAGCGGCGCGCGAAGCACGGAGTGAAATGGGTTCGTAACCGTTCCCCGGCCCGTGGTCGCGTCGTAACGACCCTTGAAACCGCTCGGAACCGTAAGGTGCAGATTGCCTTTCGCGGCCTCCAGACGCACGAGACTTCCCGACCAACCGGGCCCAAGAACTACGTCGACGTTGCCGACTCCGGCACTTAAGTCAACGGAGCCGTAGGCAGCTGCGACGTACACGTTGCCGTCGTCCGCTAGCGCCGTCACATGCGAGCGCACTTCGCCTACGACGATGTTACCGTTCGCGTTGTAGATTTCGATGGGAGCGACGGCGTTGCCGACTCGAACGTTACCGCCGTATTCCTTGACGACGAGCCGCATCGCGGGCGGGTAACGCACTTCGTATTCGCGACCGTTGCCGCCGGCAAAGGGAAGCAGCGATGGGGCGGTGCCGTCGATCGCTATTCGCAGCAACTCGGGCGGGTGCGAGATTTCAAGCGGAACGCGAACGTTCGAACGTCCCGAACGCGCGAATACTTGCACGACTTTCACCAAGGGATCGGGCACGACCGAGATGTCGCCTGCGTTCGCGTCGATTTCGAGAGCGCGAGCCCCGTTCACGGAAACGTTCGTCCCCGGCGGCAGCTGTGCTTGGGCCGGAAATGCCGTTGCGGCAAGCGCGATAGCGCCTGCGAGAAGGAAGCGGCGCGGTTTCATCTCAGTGATTGTACCATGCTCGCACAATTTCGTTTAGAAGCGTTCTTTGCGACCTGGGAGTTCAAAGCGCGGTATCATCTCACCGCTTCGGACGCGGAAACGATGGAGGTGGCCGAATTGCTCGGCCTGGCCGACCCCTCCGACCGCGAGCGGTGGGAAACGCTGCGTCTGGGCTACATCGAGACGCGCGGAACGCCCGAACTTCGCGCGGCAATCGCGCAAACGTACGAACGCATCGACGCAGCCGACATTCTGTGCTTCGCGGGCGCCGAGGAAGGCTTGTATTGCGCGATGCGCGCCCTGCTGACACCGGGCGACCACGCAATCATCCTCGTGCCCAACTATCAAGCCATCGAGAGCGTACCTGAATCCATCTGCGACGTTACGGGCGTGGCGATGCGCTCGGAGAACGCTTGGGATCTCGACGTTGAAGAAATACGGGCGTCGATCCGGCCTAACACGCGGATGGTGGCGGTGAACTTCCCGAACAATCCCACCGGAAAGATCGCATCGCACGCCGCATTCGCAGAACTGGTCGCGCTGTGCGCGCACCGCGGCATCCATCTCTTTAGCGACGAAGTCTATCGCGGCGTCGAGCGCGATCCTTCGAAGCGGTTGCCGCAGGCGGCCGATCTCTACGAGCGCGCGCTTTCGCTCAACGTCACCTCGAAAGCCTACGGACTGCCCGGACTGCGCGTCGGGTGGATTGCGTCGCGCGACGCAGATGCGCTAAATCGCATGGCGGAGCTCAAGCACTACCTTTCGATCTGCAATTCTGCACCCAGTGAAGTTCTTGCCACGATTGCAATAAAGGCGCGCGAGAAGATCCTAGCGCGAAACACCGCTCTGATCGCCGAAAACGTCGACAAACTTCGCGCATTTTTCCGCAGGCACGCCGACCGTTTCGACTGGTACGACCCCGACGGCGGTTGCGTCGCGTTTCCACGCTACATCGGCCCGCAGACCGCCGAAGACTTCTGCCGCGATTTGCTCGAAGCGAAAGGCGTTCTCTTGCTTCCCGCCTCGCTCTACCGCTCGAACCTCGCGGCGGTACCGCAAGACCGCTTCCGCATCGGTTTCGGACGCCGCGGAATGGACGAAGCACTGGAAGCCTTTGAGGCGTATTTAGCCTTATCACCTTCAAGATGACGACCAACCGTATCGCGCGCGCCGTCGTTTATAGTCTGCTCGTGTGTTTGTTCGCGTGCTCGAGTCTTACCGGCGGTGCGGGGGGCGCCCACGTGCTGCGAATTGCCGACACCTCGGATCCCGACTCGCTAAATCCGCTGCTCGCGCACGACCAAAACACGATCGGCTGGGATTTGCTTTTTTGC
>JBDTFK010000131.1:0-2541 GCA_039937995.1 Vulcanimicrobiaceae bacterium
ACGATGCGCGCCACCGTTAGCGCCACGACGGCAACGAGCGCGCCGAGCATGCCGTCGAGGAACCCTTCGCAGATAAACGGCGCCCGAATATACATGTTGGTCGCGCCGACCAGTTGCATGATCGAAATCTCTCGGCGCCGCGCGAAAACGGTGAGACGAATCGTGTTTGAAATAATGATTCCGGCGACGGCTAAAAACACCCCGATCACGATCAAACCGACGCGTCGCAGCACGTTGCCCAACTGAACCAAGCGCTCGACGATGGTTTGGGGATAGACCACGTTGCCGACGCCGTGCAACTTCCGAATCGTCGCCGCGACGTTCGGCACGCTTGCCGGATCGCGTACGCGGACCCGCAATTTATCCGGTAGTGGGTTTTGGGTAAGGAGCGACGTGTCGATAATGCCGCGCGTGCGGTCGCGCAATTCGGAAAGCCCTTGCTTCTTGGAAATGAAATCCACCGACATCACGCGCGGGTCGTGCAGGACGGTGGCGCGCACCGTATCGACCGCCTGCGTCGAAGCCGCCGTGTCCATGTAGACCGAGATCTCGATTTGGTTGAGAACTTCGCTACCTAATCCCGCCAGCGTCGCGCGGATGAAGAGGAAGGCGCCGAGGAGGATGATGGTGATAGCGACCGTGCCGATTGCGGTCGCTTGCATTCCGGCATTGCGCGTGAAATTGCGCAGCACCTCACCCAGAAAGAACTTGACCTTGCCCCAGTCCAAGATAGTAATAGCCCCGTTCTTCGTCCGTAACGATCTTGCCGTCTTCTAAACGCACGACGCGGCGGCGCATGCGGTCGACGACGGCTTGGTTATGTGTGGCAACGACGACGGTCGTGCCCTTGAGATTGATGCGGAGCAGCAGCTCCATGATTTCGGTGGTATTCGAAGGATCGAGATTTCCGCTAGGTTCGTCGCACAACAGTATTTTCGGATTGTTGACGAGCGCCCGCGCGATTGCCGTGCGCTGTTGCTCGCCGCCGGAGAGTTCGCCCGGAAACATGCGGCTCTTGTGCGCGAGACCGACGAGATCGAGAGCGCGAGGCACTTGGCGCATGATGTCGCGAGTGTGCGCGCCGGTAACCTGCATCGCAAACGCGACGTTTTCCCATACGGTCTTGTTGCTTAGGAGTTTGAAATCTTGAAAGACGACGCCGAGATGACGGCGCAGCGCGGGAATGCGTCCCGCGCGAAGCTTGTCAACACGAATGCCGTCCACCGTGATGTCTCCCGAAGTCGGGGTCGTTTCGCGGTAGAGGAGGCGCAGAAGGCTGGATTTCCCGGTCCCGGAGTGTCCCACTAGGAACACGAAATCGCCTTTGGCGATCTCCAGGCTAATAGAATCGAGAGCGCGCACACCGTTGGGATAGACGAGTGAGACGCCACGCAGAGAGATCATCGCTGCAAAAGGGAGTTTCTTAGGCGCACGCGCTATACCTCCGGGCTATGAATTTCGATTTGACCGACGAGCAGCGAGCGATTCAAAGCCTCGCGCGCGACTTCGCTCAACATGAAGTGAAGCCTCGGGCCGAGGAGATGGATCGCGAGGAGCGCTTCCCCTACGAACTGGTTGCTCAAATGGCCGAACTCGGCTTTATGGGCTTACCGTTTCCTGAGAAGTACGGCGGCTCCGGCGGCGATACCGTAAGTTACGCGCTTGCGGTTATGGAAATCGCGCGCGCGGATGCGTCGACCGCGATTTCGATGGCCGCGCACGTGTCGCTTGGCGCGACGCCCTTCTATCTCTTCGGCACCGAAGAGCAAAAGCAAAAGTATCTCATCCCGCTCGCGGAAGGCAAGATGCTCTGGGGCTTCGGCCTAACCGAGCCGAGCGCGGGGAGCGACGCCGGCAACGTGCAGACAAAGGCGCGACTCAAAGACGGCATGTGGGTGATCAACGGCACGAAGGCGTTCATCACAAATTCCGGCACGGACATCAGCGGTGGAACGACGATTACGGCGGTGACGGGGACGCGTCCCGACGGCAGGCCCGAAATATCGAATTTGATCGTGCCGCAGGCGACCCCGGGTTTCACCCGCAGCAAGAAGTACAAAAAAATGGGCTGGCGCGCTTCGGACACCCGCGAGCTGAGTTTCGTCGACGCGACGATTCCGCAGGAGAACTTGCTCGGCCCCCAAGGCGACGGCTACAAGCAGTTTCTCACGATTCTCGACGGCGGCCGCATTTCGGTCGCCGCGCTTTCGGTAGGCCTCGCCATGGGCGCATACGACGAAGCTCTTCAGTATTCCAAAGATCGGTTCGCATTCGGAAAAGCGATCAGTAAATTCCAGGCCATCCAGTTCAAACTCGTCGACATGCTGTGTGAAATCGAACACGCGACGCTCATGATCCTCAAAGCGGCCTGGGAAAAAGACAACGGCCGCGATTACGTGCAAGCGGCGTCGCTTGCGAAGTTGTACTCGGCCGAAGTTTCGCGGCGCGTCGTCAACGAAGCCGTTCAAATCCACGGCGGCTACGGATTCATGGACGAATATCCGGTATCGCGCATGTACCGCGATCAAAAAATCAACGAGA
>JBDTFK010000132.1:0-4627 GCA_039937995.1 Vulcanimicrobiaceae bacterium
AGCTTGCCATAGCGAGGATGCCGCCGGTCCAGGGATCTTCAACGACGACCGCGCCCGAGAGTTTGTGTCCGTGCGCCCAACGCTGAATTCCGTCCGCGAGAGCGCGGTCGACAATTTGCTGCAGGCGCAAATCCGTGTTCGTAATAAGGGTGTCGCCCGGAATCGCCGCTTTCGACGGGAGTTTAATGCTGGGGACGACCGATCCGGTAGCGTCGACGACGACGCGCTGTCCACCCGGTTCGCCGCGCAAATACTTGTCGTAAGCATATTCGAGCCCATCTTTTCCGACGACATCGTTCGGCGAATAGCCCTGATGTTTTCGCTCGTTGTATTCGCTCTGCGTAATTTGGCCGACGTACCCGAAAACGTGCGCGCCCGCCCCCTTATACGGGTAGTCGCGAATAGGTTGAGCTTCGAGGTCGACGCCGGGGAGGTCGGAGAGCAGTTCGGAGAGCCGGGCGACGGTCGCGACGGGAAGTCCGGTCGCGAGCACGACCGGGCCGTAGGGTTCGTAAACCTGGAGTTGATCGAAACTCTCGTAGTTCACGCCGCGATGGTGCAGCATTCGCTTCCACAAGGTTGCCTCGTTTATGCCGAGCGTCCGCGAGAGCGTGGTGAGTTCCGCGTTGACGTCGGTGACTTCCGAGGGAATCAAACCGACGACGAACGACGGGCGGCTACGAACCATCACCTTGCCGTTGCGGTCGTAGATGATGCCGCGCGGCGCGGCGACGCGAATGAGGCGCACTTGGTTGGCTTGCGCTGCGGCCTGATACATTTCGCCCTGCGCGACTTGCACTTGAACCAAGCGGAAAACGACGCTAAAGACGGCGATTGCGATAACCGTTGCAAAGCCCGCGATGCGCCAAGGCGACTTCGTCCACGAAACGCGAGGAAATCGGCGGCGGTCGAGTTGCATCGATTACGCGGTATCGAAGCGGCGGGCGACGATCATTGCGACGAGCATAACGAAAGCGTTTAGAGCCGCCGCAACCCATGCTTCGTGAAAGTGTAAAACGGCCAGGCCGCTCGGGTAGTGTTCGAACGCCATCACCACCCAAAAGACGAGCAAACGAACGAGCGTTGCAATCGCCGTAATCACGCATACGAGCGGCAGCGAATCCGCGAAAAACCCGCGCGAGAGCGCGCCCGCGATGACCGCGACGATCGTCGTGGAAATCGTCCACGCTCCACCCGTTCCGATCGCGAGAATATCTTCACCTAAACCCGCCGCGAGCCCGTAGATTGCGGCACGCTGCGTGTTTACGCGTATCGCAAACCAGACCACCGCAACGAGCACGAGGCTCGGCTCCACCCCGCGGACCGTGACGAAATGCACCAGGGTAACTTGCGCGAGAAGCGCGAGCACGAGCCATACGCTTGCGATCCCCCACGACGGACCTAAAAACGGCGCTTCGTGGATTTTACTTCGGGACAACGACAACGCGATCGAGCGCGCCGAGTTCGACGGCCGGTTTCAGAATAGCGGTTTGGTAGAGCGTTTCGTCGCCGCGCTCGATGCGCACGATGCGTCCGATCGGCACGCCCGCATGAAACGAACGTCCTTCGCCGGTTACGACGATGTCGCCGATTTTTATCGGCGCGTCCTGCGGAATATATTCGACGCGAACGCTCGAGAGGTTGCCGCGCGCGATTCCCCAGAAACGGCCTCGGCGCGTGACGGCCGGAAACCGGCTGGTGTAATCGGTTACGAGAACGACTTTGCTCGAAAACGGATCGGCCGACTCGACCCGCCCGACGATACCGCCGTCCGCCACGACGCCGTCATCCTTGTGAACGCCGCCGCTCGTGCCGCGGTCGATCGTTACCGAGCGTGACGTGCCCTCGGGCGGGAATCCGATAACGCGCGCGACGAGGGCATTGGGATAGAGATCCACGAGCGGCTTCGCGACTCCCTGCGAAGCGTATTCGGCCGCGACTTCGTGGAGTCGTTGGTTTTCTTTCTCGAGCACCAGGTTTGCACTGCGAAGCGTGCCGTTTTCGCGCTCGAGTTGCGGAAGTTGCAACACCGCGCTACTGCCGCCGCGGACGCCGTCGAAAATCGTCGACGTCGCCATTTCGACAAACGCGACGACCGACGTGCCGACCGTCGTTAGCGGACTCGCTTGGCCGGAGCGCTGCGCGTTCATTTGCACAAGCGCGAGCAGCGCCGCCACGATGATGACGGTGATGAGCGCAAAGAGCCTGCGTTCGTCGCGATAGGTGAAGATGGTCAACCCTTAAAAACGCTTAGTTTGTCGAGGCTTCTTTCGCTACCGGAAGCGCAAATCCCAACCTCCGGAGCGCCCGGACGAACCGCGCGAGCGGAAACCCCATGACGGTGTAAAAATCGCCGTCGATTCGCTCGACGAGTGCCGCGGCACGGCCTTGTATTCCGTACGCGCCCGCTTTATCCATCGGTTCGCCGGTCGCAACATATTCGCCGATTTCCGCATCGGAGAGAGCGAAGAATCGAACGGCCGTTGTCGATGTATCCTCAAGCGGGCGGGCGCCGCCCGGTGCGACGATGACGTAGGCGGTGTGAACGAGGTGCTCCCGTCCCGAAAGAAGTCGGAGCATGCGCCCGGCGTCGGCGGAATTCGCCGGTTTTCCCAAGGCGGAGCCGTCGACATCCACCACGGTATCGGCGGCGACGACCATTTCGTCCGGATACAGCGGCGCGACATCCAGCGCTTTCTTGGCGGCGTGCCGGGACGCGAGCTGCAGCGGCGTTATGCCGGGCTCATCGGGTTCGCCGTAGGAGCTGGGGCGCACGTCCACCTCAAGACCGAGGGAGCGCAAGAGTTCGAGCCTGCGGGGCGACGCGCTCGCGAGTACGATCCGCCCGAGCGCCTTCACTGGTAGGTTGCGCCGCCGGCTTGCACGTAGCCGCCCTCGTGATTGCCTCGGGGGTCGCGATGCGTCCAGTGGATTACGCCGCCCATTTGGTAGTATTCGTATTCACCTTTAATCGTTACCGCTTCGCCGGTTTGGAGCGGCACGGGGCCCGTTAGCGAGACGTTGGTTTCAACCTTGACGACCAAGTCGCAACCCGAGTCGAGCTTCACCAAAAAACCTTCGTGCGATCCGTTTCGTCCGTCGCGCGTGCCGAGCATGCGGCTGATCTTTCCGGTAGCGACGACCTCGACGTGCGAACGCTGCGATTGATACGCGCTGCACACCGCGCCGTCTCCCGCCTGCGCTTGCGAGTTCCCCGATTGCGAACACGCGACGAGCGCGAGAGCGCCGATGAAGGTGGCTACGCTTTTACGCATTCCCGACTCCATAGAGCTTTTGCGAGAGAATATATTGCCAAACCGGCTACGGAACGAGATAGCGGACGCTGCGGCCCTGCGTGAGGAGCGCGCGGATCAACGTCGCGGATTCGGGAATCTCGGGCATGTTTAACGTCGCAATCCGTTCTCGCAGTGATTTTGGAACGACCGCAAGAACGCGTTGCAGCGCGTCCGCGCGTACACCCGGTCGCGGCGCGATAACGAAGCGTTCGAGATGCTCGAGCACATCGTCGAAACGCTGCCAGGTGGAGTTTGCAAGTGAGTCGGCGCCGATGATGAACGTGAATTGCGCGTTGGGATACTTCGCCCGCAGGCGCGGCAAAAGGTCGGCGGTGTATCCGGTGGCATCGGGGCGGAGGTCGGTGTCATCGAGTTTGAAGGCCGGATTTGCGGCAATCGCTCCGAGAATCATCGCGCAGCGATGTTCGGCGCCGACCCGTGCGTGCGAGCGGTAGTGCTGATTGCTGGTGGGAACAAAAAGCACGCGGTCGAGGTTTTCGAGTATGCGTGCCGATTCTGCGACAAAGAGATGTGCGTTGTGAACGGGATCGAACGTTCCGCCAAAAATACCAAGCCTCATGAATACGTAAATTCGTACTGCCCGATACGAACGGTATCCCCTTCGGCGGCGCCGAGTTCGCGAAGTTTTTTCTCGATGCCCATTTTCGCGAGCACCCGCTCGAAACGCGCGAGGCCCTCGTCGGTATCGAAGTTGGTAATCGTGGCAAGCCGTGCCACGCGCTCGCTTTTGATCACGAACGTGCCGTCGGTTTCACGTTCGATCGTGAATGCGTCTTTGGGGACGAGCTCGATAAGGGCCGGCGCAGGCAATGCGATTTCCGGAAGCGGCGTCGCTGCGATCGTTTGCCACAGCGCGTAAACCAGCTCGCGCACGCCCTCGTTCGTTGCGGAACTGATTCCGCGAGCTTCCGGGAATTGTTCTTGCAGTTCGCGCAGCCGGTCTTGCGCCTCGGGGAGATCCATTTTGCTTACGACCAGGATCGTCGGTTCCGCCACGAGCGACGGATTCCAAGCGGCTAGTTCGCGCTCGATCGTCGTTTTATCGTGTACGATCTCTTCGAGCGATTTCGAACCGTCGAGCAAGTGTACGAGCGCGCGCGTGCGCTCCACGTGCTTGAGAAATTGATCGCCGAGTCCCGCACCTTCGTGCGCGCCCTCGATCAACCCGGGAACGTCGACCATTACGAACGACTCGTCGTCGCCGACGCGGACGACGCCGAGTTGGGGTTCGAGCGTTGTGAACGGATAGTCGGCAATTTTTGGACGGGCCGCGGACACAACCGATAGCAGCGTCGATTTTCCGGCATTCG
>JBDTFK010000133.1:0-2628 GCA_039937995.1 Vulcanimicrobiaceae bacterium
GGGGCGTTAGTGTTGCTGGTCTTAACGCTACCGGTAATCGTTGTCGCCGTGGCCGGAATCGTTCTCGTTTCCCGGGGATGGCCGCTCTTCGCGCAAGAGCGTGTGGGCCAATACGGGCGCCGATTCAGGATGTTTAAGCTGCGCACCATGGTACAAAACGCGCACGAGCAGCGCGATGCTTTGATGCACCTCAATGAAGCCGACGGCCCGATTTTCAAGATTCGCAATGACCCGAGGCTCCATCCGCTCGGCAAACTCTTGCGGCGGACGAGCGTCGACGAACTGCCGAACCTCTTCAACGTCGTGCGGGGCGAGATGTCGCTCGTGGGGCCGCGGCCGGCCCTGCCGTGCGAGGTCGAGCATTACGATGCGTACGCTCGAAGGCGCCTTAGCGTGCCGCAAGGCGTCACGTGCTTGTGGCAGATCAACGGACGAAGCGACGTATCGTTTGAAGAATGGATGAAACTCGACAACGACTACGTCGACTCGTGGACGCCCATCGGCGATCTGGCGATTCTCGTTCGCACGATTCCCGTCGTCCTCCGCAAGGACGGCGCGCATTAAACCGCAGCTTCGCGTCGTCGCTCCCCGCCGGGCGCATCGTAAGCGGATGTCGCTCGCAGGCTCGACCATGTTCGTTATTTGCGCGACGCTCGCCTCGACGATGTTAGGCTTCATGCGCGAAGTTGTAAACGCGCAATTCTACGGCACGCAATGGGAAATGGATACGTTCCTGGCGGCCGCCACGGTGCCGACGATTCTCTTCGGCGTGTTTAACGGCGCGCTCGTAAGTGCGCTCGTGCCGACGTTTTCGGAGTATATCGCAAAGGGCCACGAGGACGACGCGTGGGCGCTGGGCAACACGATCCTCAACTTTCTCGCGATCATTCTTACCGTCTGCGCCGTTATCGGATACGTCGCGGCGCCGTGGTACGTGCCGATTATCGCGCACGGTTTTCCGGCCCCGCAGATGGGTGTGGCAATCCACATGACGCGTTGCTTGATGCCGAGCATCATTGCCGTGAGTTTGAGCGGCGTGCTCTCCGCGATGCTCAACGCGTATCACCGGTTCCGCTCTGCCGCCATGACGGGGATCGCGATCAATGTGATCACGATCGCGGCCGTCATGCTACTGGATCAGAAGTATGGCATATTCGCGCTCGTATTCGGCACGACGGCGGGATTGTTCGCGCAGATGGTGGTGCAACTTCCGTCGTTTTTGCAAATCGGCAAATACCGCCCGACAATCGACTTGCATCATCCCGGCTTAAAGAAGATGTGGACGCTGCTCGGCCCGATCGTAATCGGAAGCGCGGCCGGACAACTCGCGCTGTTTTTCGATCGCTTCTTTGCTTCGACATTGCCGCCCGGATATATGGCCGGCATTAACTACGCGACAAAACTGGTGAACTTTCCGCAGCAGATTTTCGCCGCCGCAATCGCAACCGTGATTTTCCCACTCCTTGCGGCGCAATTCGCCAAGGACAACCGACGGGGAGTTGCGCGCAGCGCGGTTACCGGATTGCGTCTCGTAAATCTCATTACGATCCCCTCCGTGTGCGCGCTCGTCGTTCTCGCGCACCCCATGGTACAGACACTTTTCGAGCGCGGAACGTTCGGCTCGCAGGCGACTACGCTAACGGCGGACTTATTGCCGTACGCGGCAATCGGACTCGTAGCTCTCGCGGCGAACGTCGTTTTGACGCGGTGCTGCTTTGCGTGTAGAGAGACAGCTTGGCCCGTTGCAATATCCGTTATCTCGGTTCTTCTCAACGTGGTTCTTTCGATGGTATGGCTTCCGACGCTCGGCGCGCGGGGGCTTCTGTTGGCGAATAGTCTTAGCCAATTGCTGCAAGCCGTGCTGTTGCTCTACGTGGTCGCGCGCCTCGTGCGCGGCATCGACTGGGGAGCCCTCAGCCTCTCGGTCGGCAAGGTCGCGATTGCATCGGCGGCGATGTTCGCGTCGCTCCATTGGATCCAGGCGCTCGGCGTCACTCCCGAACTTGGCCTTGCATCGCGAGCGTGGTTCCTGTTTGGACAAATCGCAATCGGTGCCGCAGTATTCGTCGCGGTTGCGCGCATGATCGGCGTCGAGGAACTGGAGCTGGCATGGAAGACGATCGTTGCGAAGTTCGAGAAGAATATTATTTCCCCATCGGAGAACCGCGATGCGCCTATCGCGTAGGCTGAGGATCATCATTCCGGCCTGCAACGAGGCCGGCCGCATTGAACCCACGGTGCGGCAGTACTGCGCTCGCTTTGCGACCGAAGCGGTAATTTTGGTCGTTGCGAACGGCTGTACCGACAACACCGTTTCGATCGTTCGCGCTATGCAAGATCGATACGCGAACCTGGAACTCATCGAGATCGCGGGCAGAATCGGAAAGGGCGGGGCCGTTCGGGCCGGTTTATGGATAGGCCTGGAGGAATTCGTCGCGTTCGTCGATGCCGATGGTTCGACCAGTGCAGATGAGTTTGCGCGTTTGTATCAGTTGTTGGATCGCTCCGACGACGATGCGATTATCGGTTCTCGATGGCTGCGTGGGGCTCGAATCGAACAGAGGCAGCCGCTTACTCGAAGGATCGCCAGCCGCGGTTTCAACGTAAGCAGCGCAGCAAAACGGCGAT
>JBDTFK010000134.1:0-3726 GCA_039937995.1 Vulcanimicrobiaceae bacterium
TGGTCGTGGGTTCGGGTGGCGGCGGCGTGCTGCTGCACGAGGCCGTGGGGCACGGTCTCGAAGGTGATTTCAACCGTCGGGGAACCTCACTTTACGCCGGGCGCATCGGTGAGCGGGTTGCAAACGAACTTGTGACCATTTACGACGATGGAAATCTTCCCGAAGAGCGCGGCAGTCTTGCCGTTGACGACGAGGGGATTCCCGGTCAACACAAAGTGCTGGTAGAGCGCGGCATTTTGCGCGGATACATGCAAGACACGCTCAACGCGCGCTTGATGGGTGCGCAATCGACGGGAAGCGGGCGGCGGCAATCGTTCCGGTTCTTGCCGCAACCGCGCATGTGCAACACCTATATGCCTGCGGGCGAGTCGACCGTTGAAGACATCATTGCATCGACTAAACGAGGACTCTACGCTAAATCGTTTGGCGGCGGACAAGTCGAAATAAGTAAAGGCGACTTCGTGTTCATGGTTGCCGAGGGTTACCTCATAGAAAACGGCAAGATCGTGACGCCCGTGCGAAACGCGACGATCGTAGGGAACGGCCCCGAAGCGATGACGAAGGTCGTTGCCGTCGGGAACGACAGCCGGTTCGCGCGTCGTCATTACACCTGTGGGAAGGGTGGCCAGCACGTTCCGGTCGGTGTCGGAATGCCGACGGTGAAGATCTCGTCGATTACGGTCGGAGGCACGCAAAATGGATGAGCGGGAGGCAATTGAAGTTGCGCGGTCCGTGGTTGCGTTTGCCACGCAGCGCGGCGCCGATGCTGCAGAAGCGACCGTCGCGATCTCGCGGCGCTTTCACGTCGAGGCCCGGGAAAAGATTATTTCTAAACTCGAACACTCGACCGGAAAATCTCTGAATGTGAGGCTGTTTTCCGGAGGCCGCAAAGTTGCGCTCGCGTCGTCGGACTTCTCCGTGTCCGGCATGCGCGCAGCCGTCGTACGATCGCTCGATCAGGCGCATTTCGTGGCCGTAGACGCATTCTGCGGACTTCCCGAGGGATGCGGCCGTTTTGAAGGCGATCTCTCGCTCTACGATTCGGCGGTTGCCGACCGCGACGACGCAGCAAAGGTGGACGATGCGCTCGAAATGGAACGGCTGATACGCGATGCCGATCCGCGGATCGTCAATTCCGCCGGTTCTCACTATTCGGACACGCGCTCGATTCTCGCGCTTGCAAATTCGGACGGGTTTGCCCAAACCTACACCGGAACGCATGCGAGCCGTTCGACGTCGCCCGTAGCGCAAGAAGGCAACGTGAAGCGAACCGCCCATTATGGAACCGCGGCGCGGTTCGCGTCGGGCTTAGACCCAAACGATTTGGTCGCGCGCACGGCGGCCCGGCGTACGGTTGAAATGTTTGGGGCTCGCAAGCCTCCCACGGGTCGCATGGCGGTGATTTTTGAGCGGGACATCGCGGCCGCCGTACTGCACGACCTCTTCTCCGCGCTCAACGCCGGGAACGTCGCGGTCGCAAACTCGTGGCTCGGCGGGCGCGTCGGCGACCGCGTGGGGAGCGATCTCGTTACGCTCGTTGACGACGGCACGATGCCCGGCCGCCTCGGCAGCTCGCCCTTCGACGGCGAAGGCGTGCCGACGCGCCGCACGGTGGTATTCGAGCGCGGCACGTTAAAGACGTTTCTTTTCGATGCATACTACGCGCGAAAACTCGGCTCGAAAACGACGGGGAACTCAACCGGGGGCGGTATCGGCGCGAACAACTTCTATCTGGAGCCGGGCTCGCAAACGCTCGAAGCGCTCGTCGCCGCGACGCCTCACGGAATCCTCGTGCTCGATACCATCGGATTCGCGACCGAGCATGCAACCGGAACATATAGTCGCGGCGCACGCGGCTTTATGATCGAGAACGGCGAACTCAGTCATCCGGTCGATGAGTTTACCATCGCCGGAAGCTTTCCGGAGATGCTCGCCGGAATCGACGGCATCGCAAACGATCTGCGTTTCGACGGGTCGATCGTATCGCCGTCGTTCCGCGTTGCGGAAATGACCATCAGCGGAAATTAAGGGGAACGTATGCCTCAGGTTGCTATCAGCTTTACTCTCATCATGCGCGTCGAAATGCCGAACGAAAATGGCGCATTCGGGGTGCTTGCCAATGCGATCGGCGATGCCGGCGGACTCATCGCAGCTGTGGACATGCGCTCCGTCACAAAAAGCCGCGTCGTCCGAGACGTAACCGTCAACGTCGCCTCCGACGTGATCGGCACGGAAGTGCGCCGCTCGGTCGAACGTATCGAAGGCGTTCGCGTCGTCTCGGTGTCGGATTCGACTTTTCTCGCACATCTCGGCGGCAAGATTCGCGTAGAGCCGAAGATTCCGGTGATAACGCGCCAGGATCTCTCGACCGTATATACACCGGGGGTAGCGCGCGTTTCGATGGCGATCGCCGCCGACCCGAGCAAAGCATTCCAGCTCTCGATTAAACGTAACACGGTGGCCGTGGTAACGGACGGCACGGCCGTTCTCGGACTCGGCGACATCGGGCCGCTCGGAGCCTTGCCGGTGATGGAGGGCAAAGCGATGCTTTTCAAACAGTTTGCCGGGATCGATGCGTTTCCAATCTGCCTCGATACGAAAGACGTCGACGAAATCGTCGAAACGGTCGTGCGAATCGCCCCCGTTTTCGGCGGCATCAACCTCGAAGACATTTCGGCCCCGCGCTGCTTCGAGGTCGAGCAGCGGCTTATCGAGCGTCTCGACATCCCGGTGATGCACGACGATCAGCACGGAACCGCGGTTGTAATCCTCGCCGCGCTGATCAATGCGGCCAAGGTCGTCGGCAAGGAATTACACGATCTGCAGGTCGTCGTTTCGGGCAGCGGGGCCGCCGGCACCGCAACGATAAAGATGCTGCTGGAGGCGGGGGTGCGCGACGTGATTCCCGTCGACCGCACCGGAGCCCTGAACCGCGAAGACCGCTACGAAAATTCGCATTGGCGTTGGCTCGCCGAGCACACCAACAAAGAGAACCGGCGCGGGTCTCTCGCCGAGGTCCTGGCGGGAACCGACGTTTTCATCGGCGTTTCGGCGCCCGGAATACTGCATCCGGAGCACATTGCTGCAATGGGACGCGACCCGATAATTTTCGCAATGGCGAACCCAACGCCGGAAATCATGCCGGACATAGCGGCCCCGGTAGCCGCAGTCGTGGCGACGGGACGCTCGGATTTCCCGAATCAGGTCAATAATCTCCTGGCCTTTCCCGGGATTTTCCGCGGGGCGCTCGACGTCAGGGCGAGCCGCATTACCGAGGCAATGAAGCTGGCCGCAGCTTACGCGATCGCCTCAATCGTCACCGACGACGAGCGGAGCGCGGAGTACATCATTCCGAGTGTTTTCGACCCGCGGGTGGTGGATATCGTGGCTAAGGCCGTATCGAACGCGGCGGTCGACGGAGGCGTGGCGCGCCGTTCAATGGTAAAGAGCGAAGAAGAAGACATCGAAGCACCCGTATAGGAGCTAAAAACGGATGGCGTTAGCCCGGATTCTGGTGGTTGAGGACGATGACGATGTCGCCCGGCTCGAGCAAACCGTGCTCGAACGTGCGGGCTATGAGATACGCGTAACCGGCAGCGGCGCCGAAGGACTCGAACTTGCGGACTCTTACAAGCCCGACGTCGTGATTCTCGACGTCGGTTTGCCGGATATTTCCGGATTGGACGTCTGCACGTCTCTCTCAAACTCGAACAACGCGTTTATCCT
>JBDTFK010000135.1:0-15466 GCA_039937995.1 Vulcanimicrobiaceae bacterium
CCGACGGCGAACTCCACGGCGCATTGATCGTCCACCGTCGCAACGATCGCCCCCTCTCAAGCGAGCAGGTAGCGCAGTTTACGAATGCTGCAATCGAACTTGCGCCGCTTCTTCGCGACATGCGCTCGATCGCGGCAGCACAAAATGCAGCGACGGTTGACGCGCTCACGGGCCTCTTCAATCGCGCAACCAGCATCGATCGTCTCCAAGGCATGATCGACGGTTTCGATCTCGCCGGCGGCGGCGCGGTGCTCCTGCTCGACATCGACCATTTCAAAATGGTCAACGACAAACTCGGGCACGCGGCTGGCGACGACTGCCTGCGCCGAATCGGCGATATCGTTCGCAAAACCGTTCGGGCGGGTGATACGGCCGGGCGCATCGGGGGCGAAGAGTTCCTCGTCGTGATGCCGGGAGCGCCGCGCGACGTGGCGTTGACCGTGGGCGAGCGTTTGCGCCTCGCGATTTCGCTCGGCGGCATGCGGCACGCAGGCGGCGACCCCGTGACCACGTCGATCGGCATTTCCGTCGCGATTGCCGGCGACTCGGCCAAAACGATCCTAGCCCGTGCCGACCGTGCGCTTTACGAGGCGAAACGCCTCGGGCGCAACCGTATAGTCGAAGAGCGCGAAGGTCCGGCGGAGGTAAGCCAAGCCTAGCACGTCTGTGAAAAGACCTGCCGAGAGAGAGTAATCAAGCGGCGGCCTCCGGTCGATGATAGGAATGTATGAGTCCCCGTTCGCCCGAGCGGCGAGTTCTTGCCGTCAGCAACGCCCGTCTGCTTCGGCCGCGCCTCTTGGATTGGCTCCGCGCGAACAGCGGGAGCCGGGTCCGCCTGGTTTGCGGTTCCCCGGGCACCGGTAAGAGCGCACTCCTCGAAGATTTCGCCCTCGCGACGCCGGGCGCGCTGGTGCTAACCGTCGCTCCCTCCGAACCGGCCGCGTCTTTTTGCGAACGGCTGGCGCAGATTTTGGGTTTGGATACGGACTTCGCGTCAAACCTCGAACGTTTGCACCAAGCGTCGGCGCAAAGAAATGCACTCCTCGTAATAGACGATGCGGACGCCGGAAGCGAGCAGCTTACCGATTTTCTGAGCGGCCTCTTCGAACAACGCGCCGGCGAGTTACGCTTCGTTATTTCGGCACGCACGCGCGATACGTTCAAAAATCCGCGGCTTCTCGTGGACGGAACCGTAGCGCGACTACCCGCCGCGGCGCTCAACTTCACCGTCGCGGAGATCGCGCAATACTGCGATCAGCGCAACATCTCGTATACGTCCAAGGATTTGAGCAAAGCTCACGCCCTTACCGGTGGTTGGGCAATCGCGACGGCTGCCTGCATCCGGTATGCCGGTGCAACGGGATGCAGTTTGAACGAATGTATGACGCATTGGCGAAACGAGCAGGCCCACGCGCTCTCCGAGTACGTACGCCACGAACTTCGAAACCGCAACGCCGAGAACACGATGCTGCGCGTGCTCTCGCCTGACGGCGGACAGGTCGATCCCGGCGACCTCTCGACGCTCGAACGCGATGGGTTGTTCGTCGAATACGTGGACGGGCGCTTTTCGGTGATGCAACCGGTGCGCGATTTCCTCGGAACGCACGCGGCCCGCGGGCTTCTCGAAGCGCGCATCGAGCGTCCCGTCATGCACGTGAGCGTCCTCGGCGAATTCATTGTTTCAATTTCCGAGCGACGCGTTGCGTTCATGCGCCGTCGCGACGCTCAGATTTTCAAATACGTCCTTTTGAAGCCGACGGGAAGAGCTTCGCGAAGCGAACTCCTCGACGCGTTCTGGCCGAATCACGAACGTCAATCGGCGCTTCAAGGGCTTCGTACCGCCTGTAGCAACATTCGCCAAGCACTGCGCGACGCGACGAACCAAGACGACGCCACCGGCTATTTCACGGCAGATGGCGATCTCGCGGTGCCGCGCGAACGTGTCGTCTTAGACGTCGATCGCCTTGCCGCGCTCGTAGCCTCCGGAGATGTTTGCCTCGCGAGCGGCGAAATCCGGAGCGCAATTACAAACTACGAATCGGCTCGCGCTCTCTATCACGGGGCGTTGATCGTCGACGTCGCCGGCTGCCACTACGCGCACCTGGCGCAAGATGCCGACTCGATGTTCGAACACGCGCGGGAGCAGTTGCAAGTTCTGGTTCCTTCGGGTTCACGCCTCGCAGGCGGCAACGTCGTCTTCCAGAACAAGCGCATCGCCCAAGCGTAACTCGGTGCGGCGCGCCGTACCGGGCGCGAGTTCCACGGTGTGAGCCGCAACGGTGCCACCGTGATAGATCCTCCACGGCTTTGCCGACTCGACGATGCGGACGATTTGCAACCGGTCGCCTAAGAACACGATGTCGATCGCGGTGCGCATTCCACACGTGTGTACGGCGTTGCAGCGCGGGAACCACATTCCGTCGTCGTCATTCAATTTCGATTTCGACAAGAGTCCAACGGTGCGCGACACTTCGGAGCCGGCCCGCGCGACGCTACGCGCAATTACTCGCCGCTCCGGTACGGTAACGAGCGTTCCCATTTATCCATGCACCTGAATTGCGATCGCGATCGCAACCGACGCTACGAGATACGGACCGAACGCGACCGGCGTCTTGCCCCGATCCCGAATCACCGACACGATCGTTGCGGCAAAACATGCCAGCGCAAAGACTAAGACGGCACTTTGCATTCCTAGAACCGCGCCGCCAAGCGCCACGAGTTTTGCATCCCCCCACCCCATGCCGCGCCCCTTCGAGAGCATCGCCGCAATCGCAAATGGGACGAACGGTACGATAGCGGAGAGCACCAGCCACCACGCGTGATGCGTGATCGCGTAGATGCCGACCACGGCGAGCGGCCCGAGCGTAAATGCGTCGGGGATGATCCCCTTCAGCCAGTCGCTAAACCAAGCTCCCGCGAGCGGCACGCATACGAGCGCCGTTAAGCCGATTTCCTCGATCGGGGCGTGGCGAAACGCAAGGATGCATCCCAACGCGAGCGCTCCCACAACAATTGCGACCGGACGCGGCGCGTTCAATTTTGGCCCGTCTTCCGGTGTCCCGAACCGCGTGCAGAGCAGCATTGCGAGGACGATCCCGCAGATCGCGGCGCAAGCAAATAGCAGGCCGGATGCCAATATCAGGATCAATGGTGCGTCACAAATCTGGCGACCACTCCGCCGATGATAATCACGAAGAGTGCCGGCAGCATGCAGAGCGCCATGGGAAACACGAGCTTATTGGGGAGCACGCCCGCAATTTCTTCCGCGCGCATGAGCCGCCGCTCGCGAGACTCGGCGGCGAGTTGATCGAGCATCTTCGAAATGCTCGCGCCGACGCGCTCCGATTGAATCATGGCCGTAATCGTCGTCGTAAGATCGGGTTCGCGCACGCGATTGGCCATCGCCGAAAGTGCGTCCGAGCGCGAACGCCCGAGCCGAATGTCCTGCAACGCCGAGCGCAACTCATCTCCCAGAGCGCCTTTCATTCCTTCAGCCGACGTGGCAAGAGCACTGTTGAGGCCCAATCCCGCTTCAACGGTGGTAGAAAGCATATCCAAAAAATCGGGGAGGCCGCGGTGAATTTCCATCTTTCTCGCCGCAATCGCACCGTTTAGCTTGAAGATCGGAAAGTATGCGCCCGCAAACGCGACGAGCAAAAGCGTGAAGTATCCGAATCCGTTGCGATGAAGGATGAACAGCAGCGCGATTCCCGCGAGCGATCCGACGAGAAGTCCCGTGAGACGGTACATCAGCATGTTTTGAGGCGTGGTTTTATACCATCCCGCCTCTTGGAGTTTGCGCGACATGGCGTGACGGTCTTTCTCGTCCATCAAACGCCGGAAAAGCGAATGATTTTCGGAGGACTCCAAACCTGCAGACGCATCGATCGCGGCCAATCGGTCTGCGACCGGATTTTTGTTGCCGAAGAGCGCGAAGCCCGCTACCGCCAGCGCGCCGAGCACCAAAAAGCCGATGCCGAAGAGCATGCTAGACGTCGAACCGCGAGATTTGGCCGAAGAGCCACCATCCGATGCCCAAAAGAATCAGTGCGATGACGATGCATACTTGACCCACGCTCGTAAAGAGCAGCCCTTCGCGCATGTCGGACTCGAACGTCAGAATAAACGTCGCCACCAACACGGGCATGGCGGTGATGATATATTTGCTGGCCTCGGCTTCGGAGGTCAACGCCTTTACCTTACGTTCGATTCTGCGCCGCTGCTTGATCGTTTCGGCAAGATTTTCGAGGACTTTTCCGAGGTTTCCGCCGGTTTGGCTCTGCAAGCGAATGGCTCGCGTCATCATGTCCATTTCGCGGCTCGGCATGCGTTCCGCAAGCGCATCGAGCGCGTCGTGTATGCCGATGCCGATCGTCGTTTGGCTCAACACGCGATTGAACTCGACGCGTGCGGGATCGGGCATGTCCGTAATGACCATAACGAGCGCCTGGCGCAATCCCATTCCGACCCGCATGGCACCGGCAATAAGCCGCAGTACGATTTCGAGCTGATTGTTGAATTGCTTCAACCGCTTCTTAATCTTGAGGTTGATCCAATAGCGGCAGCCCACAAACGCGGCGACGAGCAACGCAACGAGCAGGAGCGATCCGGGAAGAATATTCGGCCTCGCGAGAAACATGAGCACGCCCCACGGCACCACTGCCGCGGACAGAATGCCTACGACCAATTCCTCGGACTTTACGGGTATGGCGGCGCGTTCGAGACCCGAACGATACGGTTCGGTAACGCGCGAAAGCGCGTGGAGAATTCGCGACCAAAAGGCATAGAGCGCGAGCCCGACGGCCGTCGTTACGCCGAGAAAAATGGCAATTGGCGCGATCGAGAGAATCATTTTTTACCAGTTCGCCGAGGTGAGCTTCATCGCGTTGAGCGACGTTATGTCGAAGTTGATGCCGTATTCGTCCAAACGCTTCATGAAACTCGGCTGGACGCCCGTATACACGAATTCTCCGGCAACGTTTCCTTGTTTGTCGAGACCGCGCTGCTCGAAGGTAACGATCTCCTGCGTCGTTACAACGTCGCCTTCCATGCCGACGATCTCGCAAACGCTCGTAATCTTGCGACTACCGTCGCGAAGCCGAGCGGTCTGCACGATGACGTCGATTGCGCCGGCCACCTGTTCGCGAATGGCACGCACGGGAATATCGTAGCCGGCCATCATTACGAGCGTTTCCAATCGCGAGAGGCAGTCGCGCGGCGTGTTCGCGTGAATCGTCGTTAACGAGCCGTCGTGTCCGGTGTTCATGGCTTGCAGCATGTCCAAGGCTTCTCCGCCGCGGCACTCGCCGACGACGATGCGGTCGGGCCGCATGCGCAGCGCGTTCTTCACGAGATCGCGAATGCGGATCTCTCCTCGCCCTTCCACGTTTGCGGGTCGCGCTTCCAAGCGGACGACGTGCTCCTGGTGGAGATTCAGTTCTGCCGCATCTTCGATCGTAAGAATGCGTTCGCTTGAAGGAATGAAACCCGAGAGCATGTTGAGCAGCGTCGTTTTTCCGGAACCCGTTCCGCCGCTGATGACGATGTTGAGCCGCGCTTCGACGGCGGCGCGCAAGAGGTCGACGACGGGTGCGGTTACGGAACCGATGCCGATGAGGTCGTCCATCGTCATACGGTACTTGCCGAATCGGCGGATCGTCAGCGTCGGACCGTCGAGCGAAAGTGGTTCGATCGTGGCGTTGACGCGCGAGCCGTCGGGTAAGCGCGCGTCGACCATCGGCGTTGCTTCATCGATGTGACGCCCAAGCGGCGAAATAATTCGTTCGATCACGAGCCGCAACGCGCGTGAATCGCTAAACTGCTTGTTCGAACGCGTCAGCTTTCCGCTCCGCTCGATGTAAATGCACGCCGGTCCGTTAACCATGATTTCCGAAACGTCTTCATCGCTCATCAGGTCTTCAAGTGGACCGAGGCCCAGCGCTTCGTCGATAACCTCTTGGCGGATGCGCGCGATTTCTTCAGCAGAGCCGATGTCGTCGCGGTTTCCGACGATTTCCGCAACGCTCTCTTCGATTTGCGAACGAAGCTCCTCGAGGCGGAGTTGATCGGGATTTCCCCCCGCGATCGCCACGAAATCGACGTGCTTGGATAACTCGCGATGGATTTCGGCTTTTAGGTCGTCTTTTACGTCACGGTTCAAACGCACCGGCGCCTCGGCGCGGCTCTGCAGCACGGGCGCTTCGCTCGCGCCCTCGGAGGCTGTGGGAGCGGAACGGCCCAATCGCCGCTCGCCGAGCGGCGCGTTGGCAGAGGGTTGAAGCGTTAGCAAATCGGCCGCCGGCATGGCGAGGAGCGCATCGACGACCGTATTCATGCTGCGATCGAAACGTTTGTCCGCGACGGGCGGGATCTCGGCTATCACCTTGAGTTGGAGGTACTTCTCGATCTCCGCTTTCGACATTTCGACTTTATTTTCGCGCTGGCACATGACCGCCACCAAACGCGCTTGTGGAACGCCGAATTTCGTCAATTCCAACTGCATCGCCCGCGCGCCGGTGATCCCGAGCAGCGTCGGTTCGATGATAAGCGCGAAACAGGTTCCCCGCACCGCGAACGGTCGCACCGCCGCGGCGAAAGGCTGCGGCGCGTCCAAGACGACCGACGTTTGCGTGCTTTTAACGTCCGTCGAGTACCACTTTTCGACCTTGTCCGCCTTAATCGTGAATCCGCCGTGAATGTTACGGGTCATTTCGAAAAACGACAACTTCGGCGCGATCTGGATGACGGGAAACTCGTCGTCGTTACGAAGCTCGTCGAGCTTCGCGATAACGTTAAAGAGTACGGCGCCGCTCCGACGCCCGGATAAATCGGCGTCGATGAGCAAGTTGGAACCACGCGCGCTCAGCTTTTTCGAAAGTTCCATCGAAACGGTCGTCGCACCGACGCCGCCCTTAGAGCCGATCACGAAAAAGATCGACGGGTTCATTGCTTGGTTCCGCTGGCCACGACCGTATCACCGTCGATGACGGTCACGGGCGAAATCGACGGGGGCCGCTCGGACTTCGGCGGATCGACGGCGCGTCCGAGCGCTTGAAGCGGAGCGCCGACGGGTTGCGCCTGCTTCTCGAATACAAGCTCCTCGGCGGCCGGCAGCGCGCCGGTATCGTGCGACGAGCGCAATGCCAGTCGAAGGACGGTATTGATATCTGCCATTGCGAGCAAGTCGGCCTGATGCGGCGTCACCTGCAGAGTTATCGTCCGCGGATCGACGTTCACGCCGGGTGGTGCGGGCGACGCGACTGCGTTTTCGAGCGCGGAGCCGACCGCCAGAACTTCGACGTCGCGCATGATCGTGTACGCTTTCGGCGTGCTCGAGGAAACGCGCGGCGGAACGGCAACGACGTCGACGTAGTCGCCCGGCGCGATCAGTCCTGCGACCGATTTCACGACGTCGACCGGAATGCTCATGGCTCGCATTCCGCGCCGCAAACGAGCGGGTAGCGGCGACGTCGTCGGTTTCCCGGTGTTGCTGCTCGTAAGCGTCGCACCGGCCGGTATTGCGACCATCGCCATCGTGCCGACCACGCCGTCGGCATTTGAAAGTGCGTTAGGATCGACGCTATCGGACGGTCTCGTCACCTCGTGGACGAGTGCCGGCGTGATGCTCGTTTGCGCCGGAATGTCGCTCGCCGCAACAAGCACGGTGCGCGGTGGCGCCGCACTTGCCGTCTTGTTCACCGAAGTAAGGTAGTCGAACGCAAGAAGCCCCGCGCCAATCGCAAGGATAGCCGCAATAAGCAGCGTGAGCGTACGTTTGTTCACTAGAGTATCCTCAAGGCGGGGAGATACGAGTTGGATAAAACCAATACGGCAAAACCGGCACCGATCGCGAGGGCGTACGGGAGGCGGTCTTGTAGTGCCGAGTGCGGGCCGGCACGCTGCGGAGTAAACCGTTTTGCGACCCACGTTTGGACGAGCACGTCGCGCGTTTTGCGCATGAGGGAACGCAGGCGTCTTTGCACGCCCGACGAGATCAGGGCCAAAATGCCGCCCGCAAGTGCGGTGTAGAGCACAAGGGCGACGCAGTTTGGGAACCCGACAAGTACGCAGATTGCGGCGAGCAATTTGACGTCGCCGCCGCCGAGGACGCCCGAGGACTGAAGCAGCACGCCGAACGCTAGGGCAACGACGAGCATTGCGAGCGCGATTTCGAAGGCCGGCAGCCCGCGAAGCGCGGCGATGATCAGAGCGATCGCAAGCGTCGAGAACGTTAACCAGTTCGGAACTTTGCGTTCCGAGAGGTCGGTGTACGCCGCAAGAGAGCACGCGGCGAACCCGACGAGTACCGCGAGCGCCGGGGGAGTAGACGTGCCGAGAACCGCGCCGTGCATTATTGTCGCTACAGCGTGTTTGAAATCGTCGTGAAAGATGACGAAATCTTCGTGTACATGAACATCATGGCCCCGATGCAGGCAACCGCGATGAGGGCCAAGACGAGTGCGTACTCCACGAGCGTCGCTGCCGACTCATCGCGCAGCGCACGTCCGAGAATTGCAATCGCAGTGGCCCTCAACATGGTCTAGAGCGAGCTTCCGATATTCGTGAAGAGCGTCGTAATCTTGCCACCGAGTGCGGTGATCGCCGCAATGCAAGCGATTGCGATCAGGCTCACGATCAGGCCGTATTCTACGAGCGTTGCTCCGCTCTCGTCCTGCATGAACTGTTGAAGCGTGTCTTTCATTGATGTTTGTTTTCCTTTGTGTGATGCGAGTGCGCTAGGGTCTGTCATCCGAGTCCGCCGGCGTGACGGCATCCGGATTCGGCGCTCCAACGACGTATTTCGCGGAAGCGAAGTTTCCGTTTGGAACGGCCGCTTTAACGGTGATGAGCGTTCCACGGAAATAATCGGGGTCGATCGGTACGGTTAAGGCGTACCGGCCGTCGCTGCCCGCGACGGTGCTATGCGAGGTAAGGAAGACCGTCGGAAGATCGCGCGAAATTGTTCCATACAGAGAGATTGTAACCGGCGCATATTTCGGCGCGGTTCCCGATACGCTTAGGGTCTCTGCGCCCAAACCGCCCACTGCTGCGACGGTAACGGGGCCCGCGCTCACCGCAGGTGCGGGATCGCTCGGGCTCGGATCGAGGGCGGGCATCGCGCGAGCGATTCGCCCGAGATCGGCGACGAGGTCGTCCGAGACGTACACGTCGCGATCGTGCATTACGGGTGCGACTGCGAGCGAACTAGGAGTTCCATTGACCCAGTACAAGCGGGAGCCGGGCCGGATGATAATATCCGTGCCGCCTTTGGTCAGTTCTACCGCGCTCTCGGGATTGCGTAGCATGTACGCGTAGTCGTACTTTCGCGCTACGGCGATCAGGGAATGCATCGATGCCGCCGGTGCAAAAGCCGTTGCGACGAACACCGAGAAGCACAAACAGACGACCGTTCGATAAACCCGCCGGAACAACACGTGGACCTCCTGTCCTGTAACGTTGCATCATCATAGTCGCGCCGGATGCTAAGCGAAACCCGCCCTCCGCAAGTTTTACAGAGTGTAAGCGCTCCGTTTACGCGTTAACGGGGAATGGCCGTGGCATAATAAGGCCCACTCCCGCGCTGAACGCGCTCGCGTTTCAGACAACGCGGTCATATGGATGTGTTTGGGGGCCCAATTAACGTGAAGCGCTTGCGACGAATCCTAACGATGGCAGCGACCCTGCTCGCGGCTGCGTGCCTATGCACTTCGACAACGGCGCCGGTCCTCGCACAAGAAATTCACTTTATCTCACTCGACTCCGGGCATTCGGTCGTTTTGCCGATTTCCGGATTGTCGCGCGTTGCGGTCGGCGATGCCGAAATCGCAGGAGTCGTGCCGATCGGAACGCGGCAACTCATCATCAACGCGAAGGAACCCGGCCATACAACCGTCATTGCATGGGCCGGCAGCCGGCGGTTCGACTACGAAGTAACCGTCGTGCAGTCCGGGCTCGACGATGTCGCCCAAATCATTCGCGCTGCCATTTCAAATCCGGGGATTCAAGTCGTCAGCTTCGGCAAGACGGTGCTCGTGCGCGGGTCCGTCGACAATATGCAGCAGTTCGTCGACCTTGGTTCGTTGCTCGCCCGTTTTAACGGCACCACGATTCAAGCCAATTCAAAAGATCAGGATAAAGCGGGCAAGTTCGCGATCATCAACGCGGTCACGGTCGCGCACTCGCTCGGATCGATCCAGCATGAGTTCAAAAGCGATCCTGGGGTGAAAGACCTCCAGATCGAACCGGACGACAAGGGCAACGTGATCGTCAGCGGTCAGGTTCAAGATCGCATGCAGGCCGAGCGCGTTCTTCAACGTGCGAAGACCCTTGCGGGACCGTACTTAGCCGCCGAAGGCAAAGTTATCGATCGCATCGAGGTTGAGAAGACAAGTGAAGTCGGCATCAAGGTCTACGTCTTAGAAGTCGATCGCACCGCCCTAAATCAGCTCGGGGTGCGTTTGCAGAGCGCGATTCCCGACGACCCGATCAATCCTACGAAGTGGGCCATCGGCGATCCGAGCTTTCCGTTTACGGAACACGGGCCTGCGAACTATCTCAATGTTTCTTCTTTCTTCCGCACAACGTTGCTGGCCCCGACGCTTGACTTGATCATGCAAAGCGGTCACGCGCGCGTGCTTTCCTCGCCGAACCTTGTAACGACGCCGGGAAACAAGGCGACGTTTTTGGTCGGCGGGCAGATTCCATACGTTTTTTCAACCGGACTGGGTCAAGTCAGCATCGTGTTCAAAGACTACGGCGTACAACTCAGCGTCACACCGACGATCCTGCCCGACGGATCGATCGAGACGTTGATCAACCCGGACATCTCCAACCTCGACTATCAAAATGCCGTTCAGGTCAACGGCTTCTTCATTCCGGCGCTCAAAGAAAGCACGATTTCGACGAACCTCATCACCCACAGCGGCCAGAGTGTCATAATGGGCGGCCTCTTGGAGCGCGTCGAGCAGCGCACGATTACGAAGATTCCGTTGCTCGGCCAAATTCCGGTGCTGGGGAAATTGTTCCAATCAACTCGCTACCAGGACGGAGAGACCGACGTGGTGTTCGTGATGACTCCGACAATTATTACCCAATGAACGCGCTGCGCGAAGCCTGGGCCGACGAGTCCGCCGCCGCGCTTCCCGAATACGCGGTGCTACTCGCGCTCTTGAGCATTGTCTGCATTACCTCTCTAACGGTGGTCGCAGCCGCCGCCGAAACCACGCTCGAGAACGCGTTCAACGGTTTCCAGCAGTTCCAGGAGACGCCGCCGCAATGATCGCGCGCGACCGGTCAATCGGAATTCGCGGCGCCGCGCTTGCCGAGACGGCGGTCGTCTTGAGCTTTCTGCTTTTGTTGCTCTTCGGAACGATGCAACTCGCGGTTGCGGGATATTTTCAAATGCAGCTTGACGCTGCGGCATTCGAATATGCCCACACCTACGCGCTCGGCGCGACGGACCCCGCGGCTCTTGCCCAGGTTGCGCAGTTGTTTCCGAACGTTCCAACAAGCGGAATCGCATTTTCGGCCTCAAGCCCGCCGATCACCGACCAGCCCGTCAATTTTACGCCCGGCGGACAGACAACGAACCGTTACGGCGGCGCATCGATCATGCGACCGCAGCGTTTGAACGCCCAGGCCACGCTTAACGTCGGCGGCTTCGGGTTTCTCTCTGCCAATCCCATCCCGTTTTCAGCTGCTGCGGTGGAAGGGCGCGACATGATTTCCAACCACGATGACGACGCCCAAGGCGCGGGATACGACTCTTCGACCGTATACAAAACCCAAGTAAATCCGATTACGCAAGACGACCAAAACGTGCCGCCGTACTACTTTAATTTTGGGTTTCTTTTCCATTGCAGCGATAACCCCGGGTGGGGCGCCACGTGCTCGAACCAGAGTCTCGAAGCGCTCGGGCTTGCGGAGTACCTCAAGGACGGCAACGTTGCCGTTGATGGGAATTACGACGTTGCGGATTCGGGAGTAACCGCCGGACAAACATTTCAGGCGATGGCCTTTCACCAGCGCATCTACGCGCAAATCGCGGCGGTCTTGCTGGTGAATCCGACCAAACCGGCGTTCAGTGGAAGTTCGTCAAGCTTTTGGAGCGAGACGTCCGGGATAACCGTCCCCTCTCAAACGGCGTCTTTCAAATTGATCTACAGTTGGGACGTCCGAAGCGCCGCCGGTAAGGGGAACGGCCTCGGGCGGCAAAACCCGCTTTCGCCGCTCAGCGGGTGTTGCGATTGAGCCGCGCGGGAAACGCCGTGCGCGGTCAGACGATGCCGGTGTGGGCCTTCGGCACGCTTACCGTCCTCGTGCTTTTCGTTTTCGCTCTCAGCTACGGCTCGATGCTCCGCTGGCAAATTCGCGCGCAGAACGCCGCCGACGCCGCCGCGCGGGGCCTTCTTTCCGTGCAGGCAACGCAATGGAACGAAATGGAGTCCGACCTTCAGGCGGCCGCCGTGGAAGAGTACCGGATTCGAACGATCGCGCAATCGACGTTGCTGACGATTCACGGTGACGGCGGTTGCAATTCGCTGGCATTTTCCGGCCCGACAAGCTGCGAAGTGATGTACGAGAACCTGCGTTCGCAATATTTGGACGCCGTCGCTCGGTACACATCGGACATAACGGTTCTCCACCGCATCACCGGTCCGACGTTCGACGACCAGGCAAACGCGATGAAAGCTTCGCTCGCGCTCCTTCAACAAAACTGCTCGCTCAACAACGGCGGCGACTGCGCGTTCGACTACACGCTCGTGGCCGCGCAGCCTCGAGTCGATCAATACATGGAAGACGTCTACGCGGATTGCTGCAGCTTTGCGGTGGGCGGCGGCACGGTCGCACCGGCGGGCTTAACCAAGAATTTCACGCCGATGGAAATTGAGGTCGTCGCGTGCGCCAACGTGCAGGCACCGGTTCCTTCGTTCTTCACGTTCAAAGCGCCCACGTACGTGGCAATCGGGCGCGCCGCGGCAACCACCATCATGGCAACACAAGAATTCATGTATCCGGGAACGATCGTCAATCCGCGTACCAATCAACCCTTCCAGCCGGTTGAATACCCGGAAAGCGCCACCAACGCCCCGGTGCTTGGGGCCAACAATGATTTCTGGTACAAGACCGATTTCGGTGGAAATCCGGCGACCACGGACGGTCAAAGCATGTTTTGGTACCAGCTCGTGAACGACGGCCTGCTCACAGCGGTGGGATGGTGGAGCTCGATTGCGATTACGCCATTTTCCGGAACGCTCGCGCCGGGGGCATCGTTTCAATGCAAGTAGCGCGCCGGACGCTTTCCATACGCGGTCAGGCTTTAATGGAAACTGCCCTGATTCTGCCGCTGTTTCTCCTGGTGCTCTACGGCGTTATATGGATCATCCGCGCGGGCGTTGTCAACGAACGCGTTCAGATTGCGGTTCGTTACAGCGGGCTTGTGTCCAACGAAGTCTCGCCTTACGTTCAATACAGCATGTACGCGCTCTATAACAATCTCGAGGGCATCGGTTCACCTCCGACGTTTTCATGCGGAGCTCCGACGACCGACGCTCTGGAAAATAACGGCCAGTTTCCCGGACCTCTCACATCTTCTTTTTGGTTTCCCAGCGGCGTGACGACCGGAACGTGTACGCCCGGGGAAACGTCATTGCAACCGGGCGTTGCGATTCAACCGGAGATTTTCACGCACACGCTCTCGCAAATAACGTCGGCAACGCCGATTCAGGGCGTTCTTTCGAGCGCACTTGGTTCGGTGTCGCAATCGGTATCGGCGGCCCAAAACTATCTCGATGCGCCGGGGTTGGGCACGGTGCTGACTTGCCTTCCGGAAGTCGACGACGCCGTTTCCGCGTCACTCCAAAGGACGAAACCGAGCTTGAACGTCAATTCGATCGCCCCGCTTGCGGATGTCTTACCTCGATCGGCGTTTGCCCTTGCGGGCGGATGCTAAGCAAGCACGCCGCAAACGTCGCGAGGACTCCGTACCATGTGGGCAGTTTAACTATCCAGAAGGACCACGCCGTCATCACTTCGTGCTGGCGGATAAATCTCGCCCACTCATCTTGCGTACCGACTGAAACCGGCTGCGCAGACCCCAGGACATGCAGGCCCGTTCCGGTGTGAACCGCGAGGGCCTCGATCGCCACCAGCAGCACCGTTGCAACGGCGGCAGTCCGCAAACCCGCATCGCGACTTCTTCCGTAGTGATTGCCGATCCACGCCGCGATTAGCGGAACCGGCAAAATCAACCATGGGGTTCCCAAGATATAGAGCATCGGGATCCCGAGAGCGACAATCGCAGCGACGAGCACAAACGACGGGCGTTTTGCGCGTGACGCAAGCCACAGGGCTGCGGGCAACGCGAGCGCGATATGATCGAGGTGAACGAACGGCCCGAGCGTGACGGCGAACGCCGCCGCCGCGAACGGTACGAATTCCGGCGAGCGTCTCGCAATCGGCGCGCGCGCGAGCGTCATTGCGGCTACTATCATCGCAACGTACCAGAGTTTCCCAAGCGCAAGAGATACCGTGGGCATAAAACCAAGCCGGTCGAGCGCCCAACTTAAACTGTACTGCTGAATGCCGGGAAGCTCGGCGTAGAGATGGGCCGGTAAGACGTCGCGCACGTATTGCACGTTCGCCGAAAACCCCACCGTCGCGACGGAAACGACGGCTAATCCCAGGAGCGTTGCCGCTACATAGGGCCAATAGGTCCGGCGAAGGGCGCACAGCGCGGCGGCAACACAAATTCCCACCTGCGGTTCCACCATCGCGAGCGCTAAACCGGGGACTAACCATCGCGTCTTCTCTCCGGCAAGCGCTAGCGCAACGAGCGACACACCCAAGAGCGCGAGCGGCGGCAACTCGCCTACGGCAAATGAGTTGCTAAAGAGCGGAATCGCAAAAACGATCAGCAGCACCGGAAATGTGCCCGCACCCAAGCGTACGAGAATACCCAGTGCGGTGAAACCGGCTGCGATCAGAAGCAACGTCCAAATCAGCGCCGAGTATTCGAAGGGCAGGATCGCAAGCGGGATCAACGCGGCCGCCACGTATCCGGGAATCGGAGCGGGAAGTATTTGGCCGGGCGACGTTCGGTAAAGCGGCTTTCGCGTTGGGGCTGATTCGCACGCCGCGAGCGGTGCTCGTTCGTAGGGATTCTGTCGATCGAATGCAACGCGCGCTCCGCAATAAAATGCGCGATAGTCGCCCATGACTAAATCGGTCGGCCACGCGCGAACTTCCACGATCGTCAATGCGGCAAAAAAAATAATCGCCGCTGCGATCCACGCGAAAATCTTGGGGCGGTTAATGGGCGTGGACGACAAAGGGAGCCAAGACGATCTGGTCGCCGGATCCTTGTTTGAACGTCGCAACGATGACAAAGTGCTCTTCACTGAACGCGCGCGGAACTGCGTAGGACACGGAATGCGAATCGCGAGCGACCTCCCGCCACCGCACCGGA
>JBDTFK010000136.1:0-3436 GCA_039937995.1 Vulcanimicrobiaceae bacterium
GCATGCAGCCGACGGTGCTTATTCTCGGTTACGGCCGCGTCGGCCGCACGGCGGCGGAAATATGCCGGAGCGCCGGTATTTCGTTCGGCGTGATCGAGCTCGACATCGATCGCGTGCGGCTCGCGCAGCGGGAGGGCGCACAGGCGCAGTACGGTGACGGTGCGGATCCGAGCGTCGTAGAGCGGGCGCTGTCGCCTTCCACGCAAGTCATTCTTACGTCCATCCCGGATACGGCCGCAAACGCAGCGCTGGCGCGCCGGTTTGCGCCGCGCCCGAACGTTCGGATCATCGCTCGCGCATCGCGGGTGCGCGACATCCGGACGTTGCTTCAAGCCGGCGCCGTTCGCGCACTCGTTCCCGAGGCCGAAGGGGCGCTTGGATTTGCCGAAGCGGTTTTGGCTCAACTCGGGGTGGAGGCGCCGCGCATCCTGTCGCTTATCGAAAAGCAACGAGATGTCATAACGAATCAACGATAACGGTAACGCGGGCAAAGTCACGCTAAGGAATCGTTCGGCGCCGAGTATAAAGGGAAGCTACGAAATATGCAGCTTTTTTCCGGCCCAAGTGAAGAGTTCATCGACGAAGCCATCCGAAGGCGAATAGCCGAACGTCTTGGGGATGCATTTTACGACTATTATCGATTTCGGGCCTCGGCTTCCGAATTCAACTCGTGGCAGAACTCCTTAAACGCACTCGCCTATCAGTTGCGCTATTCGGGCGTGCGCGATCACGGCGTTGTCCTCGAAATGCAGCTTCCTCTTAGCTCGGCTCGACTTGACGCTTTTGTCTTCGGGCATTCGCATTCCGGGGCTGAAGAAGCGGTGTTGCTCGAGCTCAAACAGTGGACGGAGGCGAGCGCGAGCCAATGGGACGGATGCGTAGAGGCGTTCGTTGGAGGCGCTCTCCGGAAAGTGGTTCATCCATGCCTCCAGGCGCAATCCTACGCAGAATACCTAGCGGGTTCGCATTCCGCCTTCGACCTTGACGCCGGAGGGATTCCCATCGCGGCCTGCGCGTGGCTCCATAACATGCACCCGGCTGCCGCGGGCGTGCTGACGAGTACGGAATTTGCAGATCTGATCGCCGAAGTTCCACTTTTTGTTAACAGTGATTCGGACACGTTAAAGGAGTTTTTCGCCGAACATGTCGGCGGCGGTCGCGGTGTTCCGGTGATGGAAAGGGCGCTATCGGGGAAACACTCGCCGTCGCGGAAGCTCCTTGAAAACACGGCTGCGATGATTAAAGGTGAGCCGTGCTATAAGCTTATCGACGATCAGATCATTGCGTATAACGCGGTCCTCGGCATGGTGCGCCGCGCTCAGAAAAACGCATCCGACAAAGCAATCGTAGCAGTGCACGGCGGCCCGGGCACCGGGAAGTCGGTCATCGCGCTAAATTTGCTCGGAACCCTTTCAAACATGGGCGTTAACGTGCAGCATGCGACGGGAAGCAAGGCTTTCACCGAAAATCTCTGGCGAATACTTGGCTCGCGGAGCAAGGCGCAGGTTCGATATTTTAATAACTTCGGAGAGGCCGATCGTGGTAGCGTTGATGTAATTCTTGCGGACGAAGCGCACCGCATTCGCGAAACGAGCAACAACCGATTCACCCCGAAAGAACGCAAATCCGATCGCGCCCAGGTTGACGAACTCATAGAAGCGGCTAAAGTGACGGTATTCTTTATCGATGACTATCAGGCAGTTCGTCCGGGCGAAGTCGGAAGCATGAAAATGATACGCGAAGCGGCCGTTCGTCACGATGCGAGATATGAATCGATAGACTTGCGAACGCAGTTTCGCTGCGCGGGGTCCGATGAATATATCGATTGGGTGGATCAACTCCTGGAAATCCGCAAGACCGGGGTCGTCAACCTTTCCAGCGGCGAGTTTAGCCTGCAATTGCTTGACGATCCACTCGAAATGGAACGCGTCCTTTCCGAGCGAGTTGCCGAGGGGTACAGCGCACGATTGACCGCCGGATATTGCTGGCCTTGGTCGGACCCGACTCCCGAAGGCCAACTCATTGCCGACATAGAGATCGGCAATTTTCGGCGGCCGTGGAACGCGCGGCCGGAAGCGCGACGCCTCGACAAAGGCATTCCCCCGGCAACATTTTGGGCAACCGACCCCCGCGGCTTCGGGCAAGTTGGGTGCGTTTATACGGCGCAAGGGTTCGAATTCGATTTTGCGGGCGTTATTTGGGGGCCGGACCTCGTAATCCGTAACGGACAATGGATCGGGCAGACTTCCGCCTCCAGGGACCACGTCGTAAAGACCCGCAGCTGCGCGCGCTTCGTGGATGTGGTGAAAAACACGTATCGGGTGCTGCTCACGCGCGGGATGCGCGGGGCGTATCTGTGCGTGCTGGATGACGAAACGCGCGCGTTTATCGAACGCCGTATTCTTTAAAAGCCGCTCCAAGTGTAGAGTGGTGTTACCGGTGGTTAGTATTTTGAAGCAACGCATCGCCACTTCGTTTATCCGGGCGTGCCTTTGTGGTGTCCTGGCCGCTTGTGCATTGTTGATGACCGCGCATCGCGCGGATGCGGTGCAAGCCACCAACATTCGGAACGTACCCTACGTCGCTGCCTTTCAGCCGCTTTTCGGCGGAAGCATCCCGTTTAGCGGGACGTATACCGACGAATCGATTCAGCCGGGAGCTCCGTTTACAAACCGGCGGAACGTATCGATTTCCGGTGTGGTTGACGGAGACAACATCAATCTCAATATCGGTGGCTCGTTTTACGTTCAACGGTAAAATTGAAGGCGACACGATTTCAGGAAGCGCGTTCTATCGCGTTAAAATTTACCGGTTCGTGGCTCGCCGGGGGACGCCGAAGAAATAGGCGGTCGATTTTTTTCTCCGAATACTTCACGCGCAGGTGAAGCATAAATGCCTCATAATAGGCTCATGCCGATGACCCACGATCGAACGAGGCGCTCCGGCGCCCATCCCGCCGTCGCCGAGGTATCGGCTTTAATCGGCGATCGCGGGCGGGCTGCGATGCTTTGCGCGCTGCTCGACGGCGAAAAGTTGAGCGCGGGCGAACTTGCCCGTTGCGCGGAGCTTGCGCCGAACGCCGCGAGCGCCCATCTCGCGAAACTCATTGCCGGCGGACTGCTTGTCGTAAAAGCGTCGGGACGGCAACGGTTCTACACGTTAGCTAGTGTAAACGTCGCGCGGGCAATGGAAGCACTCGCGGTGATTTCCCGTCCGGCGAAGATTTTGGCGCTTTCGCAATCGTACATAGCGGAAGACCTTCGCTCCGCGCGTTCGTGCTACGACCATCTCGCCGGCCGGCTGGGGGTCGCCGTGACCGAAAGCCTTGTCGAGAAGCGCATGCTGGTGCCCGACGCCGGTGCATCGTATGCGGTCAGCGCGATTGGTGACGAGTTTTTCTCGTCGCTCGGGATCGATCTCAACAAATCGCGACGGG
>JBDTFK010000137.1:0-5569 GCA_039937995.1 Vulcanimicrobiaceae bacterium
ATCAAACTCCCGGCGCTCGTTGCGGGCGTCGTTATTGCGGCTCGCGCGCTCGCGAACGAGCGGCGCGGCATGCTGCCGGCGACGATTCTGGCCATTGCAATCGTCCTTGCCGCGTACGCCCGTTGGTCTGCCGGAATGCGAACCGCGCTTGCCCCGCACGGGTATTTCATGCCGCTGGCGTCGATCGCCGCGTTGCCCTGGAGCATTTCAAGCGCCATCGCTCCGCAGACTCCCCTCATTGCCGCCGGCGTCACCGCGATCGTCGTGGCTCTCGCGACTCTGGTGTTTGCTTCCAACGCCGCCCGCTACACCGGGACCGACCGCTATTTGCTGCTGGCGTTGGCGGGATGGATTCTGATTCCCAATCCGTACCCGTGGTACGCGCTCTGGATTTTGCCGATCGCCGCCTTCGCATCCGACGCGCGATTGCGCCGTTGCGGGCTTTGGGTTACCGGCATCGCATTGTTGCGCTACGTTCTCGATGCCGTGGCCGTACCCGCACTTGCGACCAATGCCGCAATGGGACTCGTCGCGGCGATTCCGTACGTTGCAACGCTGCGTTCGCTAAAACGTGGTATAATCAGCGGCTCGCCATGACTACGGAACTCATCGCTCCCCCACCCGCTACTCGTAGCGGGCTCCACGACGTGCTTCTGCACGGATTGGTATCGACGAACCGCACGCTCGCAACGCTCGCGCACGAGCTTCGCGGCGCGCGCGGCAGTTTCGTATGTCACGAAACCGTCGCGGCGGCGCGCCCCGCAATTCTCGCCTCACTTTTTAGCGCCGTACAAAAGCCGATGCTCGTCGTCGTACCGACTCCCGACGTCGCCGAACGCGCATTCGCGGATTTGCTCTATTACATGGGCGAAGACGAACCCGACCGCGTCGCGCTGCTGCGTTCGCGTGACGAAGCGATCGGTGCGATCGAAAGCCCGTCCGACCGTAGCGCGCGGGTAACGCTCTTAGCCGATTTGGCCGCCGGGCACCCAAGGATCGTCCTCGCGCCGGTCGTTGCGTTGCGCCAGTATATGATGCCCCGCACGATGTTCGATGCGTTGCGTTTCGCGCTGCGCGTCGGCGACGAGGTTGGGTGGGACGCGCTGCAAGAACGCCTCTTTCGTCTCGGTTATTCACGTTCGGACGTTGTAAGCTCGGTCGGTGAATACGCGGTTCGCGGGGGAATTCTCGACGTCTTCGCGGCGACCGCGGAACGGCCCACTCGCATCGAGTTCTTCGGTGACACCGTCGAGAGCATCCGCCCGTTCGACCTCGAGTCGCAACGTAGCGACTCGGAACGGCAAAGCATCGACGTCGCCCCCTGGAGCGAGATTCCGCGCGAAGCCGAATACCGCGACCGCGTTCTCGCGCGCTACGACGGACCGGCACGCGTTCGCGAAGCGCTCGCCACATTTCTGGAAACCGGCGGCGACGTTCCCGCGTCGTGGCTTCCGCTCGCGTACGACGACCGCTCGACCATCGTCGATTATTTGCGCCCCGATACGATCGTCGTGCTCGACGAGCCGGGAATGCTCGTAACCATCGAACGCGCGCTTGAAGAGGAGCGCTCGCGCGAGCACAGCGTCTTGCTCGCCGGCGTCGATTCCGGCGAGCTTTCGATCAACGAGTCTGAAGTCGACGAAGCGCTGCTCGCTGAAGTAGCGGCGCCGCATCCGCGCCTTGCAGATCTTGCGCCCGCACTTGCGCGTCACACTTCGCTCGTATTTCCCGGCGCAATCGAAGGGATCGACACGTCGTGGCTTCCCGCCGCCACGGCAACGCACGTGCTCGAATGCCGCCCGGTCGAGCATTTCAATCGTCAGATCGAACTCTTCTCGCAGTCGGTTCGCGAATGGATCTCGCAAGGCGAAACGGTGCTCGTCGTGAGCTCCGCGGTTTCGCGCACCGTCGATCTGCTTCGCGCGGCGGGCGTTACTGCCGAGCGCAACGCGGGAGCGTTCGTTCTTGGACCGGGGGCCGCGCGGCAAGGTAAAGCCGAGCAGGCCGTACATGTCGATCACGGCAGCATTGAGGCGGGGTTTGCGATACCGGGTTTGCGTTTGCGCGTGCTTGGAGACCGCGAAATCTTCGGGCAACCGCCCAAACGCGTAAAGCTTCGCGCGGTTAAAGAGGGCGTTCCCGTAACGCTTGCCGACTTGAAAGTCGGCGACTACGTGGTACACGCGGTTCACGGCATCGCACAATACCTGGGCTTGCGCACCGAAACGATTTTGGGCGCGACGCAAGACTATCTCGATTTACGATACGCCGGGTCCGATCGCATGCTCGTGCCGGTCACCCAAATGCATCAGGTGACGAAATATTCCGCGTCCGAGGGGAACTCGCCACGCCTTTCCAAGATGGGCGGCGCCGATTGGGCCCGCACGAAATCGCGCGTCTCCGAGTCGCTTGCAAAGATTGCCGATGGTTTGGGGATGTTATACGCCGAGCGGGAGCTTTCGCGCGGGTATGCGTTCGGCACCGACACGACGTGGCAAACCGAGTTGGAAGAAGCGTTTCCCTACGAGCCGACGCCCGATCAACGCAAGGCAATCGACTCCGTAAAGGAAGACATGGAACGCACGCGCCCCATGGACCGGCTCGTTTGCGGCGACGTCGGTTATGGGAAAACCGAAGTTGCCATGCGCGCGGCGTTCAAAGCGATCGCCGATAAAAAACAGGTGGCGGTTCTCGTGCCGACGACGCTGCTGGCGGCCCAGCATTATCGCAACTTCAGCGCGCGATTTGCCGGATTCCCGATTCGCATCGACGAGTTGTCGCGCTTCAAAACCAAAGCCGAGCAGCGGCAAACGCTCAAAGACCTTGCGGAGGGCCGCGTTGACGTCGTCATCGGGACGCACCGGCTTCTGCAAAAAGACGTGGCGTTCGGCGACCTCGGGCTAATCGTCGTCGATGAAGAGCAGCGCTTCGGGGTGATGCACAAAGAACGCCTAAAGGAATATAAAACCTCCGTAGACGTGCTGACGCTTTCCGCAACGCCGATTCCGCGAACGCTGCACATGTCGCTCATGGGCGTGCGCGATCTCTCGCTCATTCAAACGGCTCCGAAGAACCGCATGTCGGTAAAAACCGTCGTGGTTCCGACGAGCGATGCGATCGTGCAACGGGCAATTACCGCCGAACTCGACCGGGGCGGCCAAGTGTACTACCTGCACAACCGCGTCGAATCGATTTACGCCGTGCGGAACGCGCTCGAAAAACTCGTTCCGCGCGCGCGCATCAGCGTCGGACACGGTCAGATGACCGAAAACGAACTGGAACCGATCATGCAATCGTTCATCGAAGGCGATACCGACGTACTCGTAGCGACGACGATTATCGAAAACGGAATCGATATCGCCAACGTGAACACGATGCTTGTCAACGATGCCGACAAATTCGGGCTCGCGCAGCTCTACCAACTGCGCGGCCGCGTTGGGCGTTCGAATCATCAGGCCTACTGCTACCTTCTCTATCAAGGGCACAAGGCGCTAACGGAAGAGGCCAAGGCGCGCCTTGAAGCGATCCGGGAGTTCACGCATCTTGGTTCGGGCTTGCAAATCGCAATGCGCGACTTGGAAATCCGCGGCGCCGGAAACTTGCTCGGCGCGGCGCAGTCCGGGTTCATCGGTTCGGTCGGCTTCGACACCTATTGTCAGATGTTGGCCGAAGCGATCGCGCAGCGCCGTGGAATGGCATCCGCGCTCGAAGACCGGCGCGAAGCCGTGATCGACGTGAAGATAAGCGCGTTCATCCCGACCGAATACATTCCGCAGGTCTCGCAAAAAATTGCCGTCTACCAGCAACTGGCGAAGGCCCGCACAGAGCCCGAGGTCGAGGAGATCGCCGCGGGCGTCCGCGACCGTTTCGGCGCATTCCCAACCCCACTCGAGCATTTGGTCGAGCTTACCAAGCTGCGCGCGATCGCGCTGCAAAAGCACGTCACGCGCGTCATCGTCGACGAAAAACGCCTCACGCTGGGGGTGGGGTCGGGCTTTCATCTCAATCCGGCGACCATCCCGCTCTTCCAGTCGCTAACCAAAAACCGGTTCCGGTTCGCCGAGGGGAAGGTGCTCGTCGACCTGCCGCCCCTGCCCAAGGGGGCCGGCTCGGAGACCGTCTGGATGCCCCTCCTGCGCCGCCTCCTGGAAGCGATGTAGGGATTCTTCCTCGCCAAACGAACCTGGCACCCCGACGAGCGGGGTCCCTGGCTCCGCTTTATGCACGCCCCCTACTTCGTTTTTGGAGTTCCTGTATGTCAAAAGCCGGCCGCGTCGTTGCGGGTCTTGCTACTATGTTCCTTGCCGCTTCGGTGACGGCTTGTTCCGGAGCCGCCGGCGGTAACGTCGCGACGGTCAACGGCCAGGCGATCAGCAAAAGTGATTTCGATTCAAAGCTTGAGTCGAGCCCAGCGGCGGTCGGAACGTTGCAGCAGATGGTGCGAGAAGCACTGATCGACCAGTACGCGAAGCAAAACAACATCACCGTCACCGACGACGATCTCGCGCAACGCGAAAACGCATTAAAGGCGAACTTCCCCAACGGATCGTGGGACGAAATGTTGAAGGCGCGCGGCCTCAGCGAGACCGACGTGCATAACGCCTTGCGCGATCAGGCGATCATCGACAAAGCCGTCGGCAAGGATGTCAAAGTCTCCGACGCGCAAATTAAAGAGTATTTCGATAAGAATCACGCATCGTTCGACAAACCCGAGCAGGTGCACGCGCAGCACATTCTGGTTGCCGATCTCGCAACGGCCAACAAAGTCGAGGCAGATCTGAAAGCCGGCAAGAGTTTCGCCGACGAAGCGAAGCAGTATTCGATGGATCCGGGTAGCAAAGACAAGGGCGGCGATCTCGGACTGTTCCGTCGCGGCCAAATGGTGCCGGCGTTCGACAAGGCCGCGTTCGCGTTGCCGGTCAACGTCGTGAGCGCCCCGGTGAAATCGCCGTTCGGCTATCACATTATCGAAGTTCTGGAAAAGCAGCCGGGTTCGAAGGGCACGCTTGCGAACACCCACGACCGCATCGCCGACATGCTCCGCCAACAGCAGGAAGCGCCGCTCATTCAGCCGTTCCTGACCGATTTGCAAAGCAAGGCTAACATCCAAGTGACCGACCCGCGTTTCGCGGCCGCGTTTCCATCGCCGGCGGCCTCGGTCGCTCCGGCACCGGCAGCCAGCCCGAAATAGTCGAGCGAGACCGCGCTTGCAGAAGACCCCGGATCGCTCCGGGGTCTTTTTCGTTCCGGCGCGAAGCTAGCGCGACCGATGCACGTTCGTATCGTTGGTTTGGGTCCCGGCGACCCGACACTTCTCACGCTTGGAAGTCTCGACGCGCTCCGCGGCGTAGCGCGCGTTATCACCGTGCTTGCGCCACCCGATCTCACGAAATATTTAAGCGGCGCCGGCATCGTGCTTGCGCGCGACTTGGTCGACGACGCAACGCTTCTGGTGCGCGGCAGCACCGAAGAGATCGAACGATTCGTCGCGCGCCTCGACCGCTCGCGGGATGCCGGTGACGTGGCGCTGGGTGTACTCGGCAATCCGCTCTCCGATATGCCCGGGCTG
>JBDTFK010000138.1:0-4158 GCA_039937995.1 Vulcanimicrobiaceae bacterium
CGCCGTTGCAAGAAAAAATGGCGCTCTATTTTCACGGACATTTCACGACGGCGGCGATTCAAAAGGGCGTGTGGCCGACGTACGTGTGGGCGCAAAATGAGCTGTTTCGGAATTCGGCCCTTGGAAATGTGCGCTCCTTAACCCTCGCCGTTAGCCAAGATCCCGCTATGTTGCTGTATCTGGATAATGCGCGGAGCGCGAAGGCGCACCCCAACGAGAACTACGCACGCGAATTGATGGAGCTCTTTACGCTCGGGCGCGGGAACTACAGCGAAGAAGATATACGCCAGTCTGCTCGCGCCTTCACCGGATGGACGGTTGACGGTCGCACCGGGCAATTTGTCTTCAACGCGCGCAGGCACGACGACGGAAGCAAGACGTTCCTTGCTCGCTCCGGGAACTTCGACGGGAGTAACATCGTTGAGATAATCTACGAGCAACCCGCCTGCGCGCGGTTCTGGGCGCAATCGTTGCTTAACTTCTTCGTTTACAATAACCCGGAACCACAACTTATCAACGAACTGGCAAATCTGATTGAAAAGAGCGACTACGATCTCGCACCGGTTATCTCGACACTGCTGCAAAGCAGCGTATTCTTCTCGCCGCGAGCGTATCGGGCGCTCGTGAAGAGCCCGGTTGAGTTTGTCGTGGGTGCCGTAAGTACGTTTGGTCTCTCGCAGATCGACGCGCCGGCCATGCGGGCTCTGCAACAAATGGGACAGGTCTTGTTTTATCCGCCGAGCGTTGCAGGATGGCCCGGAGGCTCGAATTGGATCACGTCGCAAACGATGATTGCGCGGCAAAATTTCATCGCAGGTCTCGTGAACGTCCCCGCTATGAGCGAATCGTGGATCGATCGTGCTCCGCTCGATCCTCATTTGGCGGCCAAAGAAATCGTCGCGAATCTCCTGCAGAACGATGCGCCCGAACAAGCGTACGGGCAACTGGTGGACTACCTCAACGGCAGCAACACTTCGGCGTTGAAATCGTTTTCCACCGAAAATTATCAAGAACGCGTTCGCGGTGCAGCCTACTTGGCGGCCGCGATGCCGGCCTACCAACTCAGTTAGGACGTAGAGATGATTAAACGTGGGCAGTTTCTTCTTGGCGCGCTTTCCGGCATAACGGTCGTCGCAAATGCGGATCATGTCTTCGCGCGCGCTCTCGCCGCCGCGCCTCTGCCGGGGTTGCCCGGTAGCGATGCGAGAGTGCTGGTCCTGGTAAATTTGCAGGGCGGAAACGACGGTCTCAATTGCATCGTGCCGCACGGCAATCCGCAATACTACCAAATGCGTCCCGCCCTCGCGATTGCCCAAGCGGACGTTCTCGACATCGACCAAAACGTCGGATTCAATCCGTCGATGCGTTCCATGAAGGCGCTCTACGACCGGGGCAGCGTTGCAATCGTGCAAGGGGTGGGATATCCGAATCCCGATCACTCGCATTTCCGCTCGACGGAAATTTGGCAGACCGCCGCACCCGAGAAGGTCGAACGTTCCGGATGGCTCGGGCGCTATCTCGACGACGCGGACCTTCCCAAAGACAACCTCTTTAATGGTATCGCGCTTGCGCAGGTCCTACCCGAAGCGCTGATTGCAAATACGGTCGACGTGCCCGCCGTCGCGCAGTTGAACGGCTACGGTTTAGTGAGCGATCGTAACGGAAACGCTCGCCAAACCTACAGCGAACTCGTGCGCGACAATCGTTTCCCGTTCCAGTCCCCCTATCTCTCGCACGTGGCCGAGATCGAAGATCACGCACAGCGCGGTTCCGAAGAACTCCCGCGGCTGCTGTCCGGCTATAAGACCGACGCCGCATATCCTGCAACGCCGCTCGGCCGCAGTCTGGCGCTCGCGGCGCAAATCGTGGGGAGCAAGCTCGGCACGCGGGTCCTCTACGTGCAACACGGTTCGTTCGATACGCACGTCTCGCAAAAAACGACGCAAGATCGTTTGCTCGCGGAACTTTCCGATGCGCTCGCAGCCTTCTACAGCGACCTCGAAGCGCACGGTAACGACAAGATCGTCTTAACGATGACCTTTAGCGAGTTCGGGCGCCGGATCGCGGAAAATGGAAGCCGCGGCACCGACCACGGCGAAGCTTCACCGCTTTTCCTAATCGGCGGCGGCGTAAAAGGGGGCGTCTACGGGACAACGCCCGATCTCGCCGACGACACGAACATGGGAAATCTTCGCTACGGAACCGACTTTCGCAGCGTATACGCAACGGTACTCGAACGCTGGCTCGGCCGCCCATCGCAGAAAATTCTCGGCGGGACATTTGCCCCGATCGGAGCTATCGCCTAAGCTCGCTCCAGCGCCTGTGCCGCATTTGTGAGCGGCGCGGCGAGGCTGGGAAGCTGCACGGCAAGCACGCGGAACACGCGCGAGGCGTACGCCGCTAGGGAAAGCTTCGGATCGATCGACCGCGTAACGTCTTCGATTGCGGGCGCAGGCCGCTTCAAAATCATGGCCGTCGTCGTCAACGGATTAACGAAGAGACCCACGAGTTCCATACCGCCGTCCGTCGATTCGTCGAGTGAGGATGGAAACGCCGATCCGCTGGGAATTTCCGCCGCCGTTTCGCGTATGCGAGCGACGGCCTCGCGCAAACGCGAGCCGGCTTCGCTCGATTCGTCGAGGCCGACTGCGAGCAAGAGTTTTTCCCGCTCTACGCCGTGCTCGGCCGCGATTGCGGCAATGTCGGAGTCTTCAAAGAGTCCGCGCAGAATGGTCGTTCGCGAAACCCGCCCCGCGAAAATGCGATGCATGAACTCGCTCGTCGCAGTGTAGCGCATACGCCGGTCGTTTTGTTAGTAGGCGAAGAGCAGTCCTGTTGCGAGCCGGTACATCCGGTCGCTTCCGCGAGAGCCTTCCAGCGTGAACCGGGTATTATGCGTCGGTCGCATGACGAGCGATGCGATCGCCGCGCCTAGGCGTCCGTCGAACGCGTTAAACGTAGCGTCGTAGCGCGCATAGAGCGAGGCCGCACTCGAAAAATGCCAGCCGGCTTGAACCAGGCCGCCCGAGGACGTGGCCGCTGCCCCGTCGACGTTCGAGTCGTTGCCGCTCTGCGCGAGCGCCACGGCGCCAAAGCGGCCGCTATCGTAAGCCAGTGCGTACCCTTGGCGGAAGAAGCGGTCGGGTGCGCCCAAATTGCGCACTCCCTGATAGCGATAGGCCGTCGCGTTCCAGCCCGAGCCGAACGCTTTGGAAAACGTGCCCATGACATCGTGTTGGCTTAGCAGCACGACGTGGGTTTGAATGCCGGTGCTTGCGCCGGTCAAGTAAAAATCCACTCCGACGCGCGGCTCGAAGAGATTGAAGTCGTTCGCACCAACGGTTTGGTCGAAAAGCGCGTAGTTCGCAAGCGTGGGGCGCTGCGTTTCGGGATCGACGGGCAACGGGAGCGTGAACTCGCCGGCCTTGGCGTGAAATTCAACGCCCCGGCTCGCTTGGCCAAGCGTTTGCCGAAGATCGATATACATGTCACGCGGCCTTCCATGGAGGCCGCCGTCAACCACATACTGCTCGAACCAATAGCTCGCGTTGCGCCCGATGGGGCCGGCTGAAAGGATCTCGACCTCGTCGACGATGGCCTTGGGGAGCGGCACTCCGGCATCGCCGTTGCCTGTGCTCGAATACGCGCTCTCGACCTTGACGGCAACCGGAGAGGCGCGGCGGGCGCCCTCCAGGTTGAAGCCTCCGGCCAAGAAAAGCTTGCCGAACGCATTGAGTTGAGGCACGGTCGTGTGGCATTGCCGACACGAAAATCCATAGCGATGAGCGAAGACCGGCAGAGCGTCGGCGGGGGCCGCGCTCGCAAGGGTATCGAGCCCGCAAACCATCAAAATGGCAAGCCGAATTGGTATTTAGGCGCTCCTAAATACTATGCAAAGGCCTGAGAAAGGCTACGACTTTCCGCGCAGGGTAACGTTTCGCGAACGCGCAATTACCAGGGTCCGTGGCCCGAATTCGAAGGGGCCATTCGTTCTGAAGGACACTGATCGAATCGCATGATCGATCCCGGATTCTCGGCCGCAGGCTTACGCGAGAGTGGATTGCCGCCCAAAGGCACGCCCAAGAACTATCTGATGGCGTGGCTTCTGGTCATGCTCAAAGACCACAACCTGCACGGCTACGAAATCATGAAGGAACT
>JBDTFK010000139.1:0-3138 GCA_039937995.1 Vulcanimicrobiaceae bacterium
AGCGAGAACGATGTTGAACTCACCGAGCGGAACGAGCGTCGTTGCAAGAGCGAGGGCCGTACCGGCGGGTTGGCGCACGAGGCGGCTAAGGCCATACCATCCAACGAAACGGGCTAAAATAAGAACGCCGCTCATTGTGAAGATCAACTGCCAATGCGCCGCAATGCTTCGAATATCGATCAGCGTTCCGATCGATACGAAAAAAAGAATGATGAAGAGTTCGCGGAACGGCGCGACGATCGATTGTACCATGCGGCTGCCGGCAACTTCCGACGTTACGGCGCCTGCAACGAACGCGCCGAACTCAAACGACAGTCCGGCAAGATGTCCGAGCCAGGCGGCAACGAGCGCGATCGCGGTTGAAAAGGCCACCAGCGTCTCAGCTTGAGAGCGGCGCAAGAACATCGCTACGATGCGGTGCAGAACGGTCGCGCCCAAAACCAGCGCGACCGCCACGAAGAGCACGGCCTTGAAAAGCGGAACGGCTACCCCGAGAGCGCTCAGGGAATGCGCGGGCGCAGTGACGATAACGAGAATCACGACGGCGACTAAATCTTGAGCAACCAGAAGCGCGACCGTCGCATGCCCGGGCTGCCTATTCAGCAATCCAAAACCTTGCAAGAGCGCGACACCGATTGCGGTACTGCTCAGCGTGAATGCAAGCGCCAGCGTAATCGGATGAAGTAAGCCGAACGCCGCGCCGACCGCCCAAGCGACGAACCCGAAAGCCGTCATCAAAACGATGTTTCCGAGCATCGGCGCGATGCCGACCTTGCGAAGCTCTTGCGGTGAAAAGCCCAATCCCAGACTGAACAGGAGCAAGATCAACCCAAGCTCACTTAGTCCGCTGAGCGACCCGCCGCTGGTGTGATATCCGGGGGTGAACGGCCCGATCGCCATGCCCGCGACGAGGTATCCGACGATCGGCGTGATCTTGAGCGCGCGCGCAAGAGCGCCGAACACGCTCGCGGCTACAAGCGCGAGCGTGAGATCGGCCAAAAACGTCAGCGTTGCCTCTTCCACGTTCTCAGTCTCTTCCACACGTTGGATTGCCACCTTTCGAAATTTTGCTTCGGCTGCGGGCAAGCAAGAGGGCACCACGCCGTAAAACGGATACATACAATCCATGGCATTTAATCGACGAGCCCGAGCGCTATGGACCGGAAGCCTTCAGGACGGCGGCGGAAATATCTCGTTTACGAGCGGCGCGCTTCCGGACGCCAAATACGACGTGCAAACCCGCTTCGGCGAGAAACCGGGCACGAACCCGGAGGAACTTCTCGCCGCATCTCACGCGGCGTGTTACAGCATGGCGCTGACGGCCTTCTTGAACAGACAAAACCTGGAACCGAAAAGTATCGATACACAAGCCGTCTGCACCGTCGATCAGGTTGACGGCGGATTTAAAATAACGCGCGTCCGTCTTCGCGTAGCCGGCGACGTGCCGGGAATTACCAAAGAGCAATTTGTGGACTTCGCAAACCAAGCCGAAAAGCAGTGTCCGGTCTCAAACGCGCTGCGCAACAATGTTGAGGTTGTCGTCGAGCCCGAGTTGACCTGAGGAATTTAGACTTAGCCGAATTTCACGAAATCTCGGCGCGATACAAAAAAGAGACCACGATAACGTCATGGAAGGGACGTTTATGAGCAGCGTACGGGTACTGGTCGGCACGCGCAAAGGCGCCTTCGTCCTCGAGTCCGACGGGAAACGCGAAAAGTGGGACATCAGCGGTCCTCATTTTCCCGGGTGGGAGATCTATCATGTAAAGGGGTCCCCCGCGGATCCGAGCCGGCTGTACGCCTCGCAAACCAGCGGCTGGTTTGGACAAGTGATCCAACGCTCGAACGACGGCGGAAAGACGTGGGAGCCGACCGGAAACCGGTTTGTGTACGACGGCGTACCCGGGACGCACCAGTGGTACGACGGCACGCCCCACCCTTGGGAGTTTGCGCGGGTGTGGCATCTCGAACCCTCGCTGACCGATCCGGAAACGGTATACGCCGGAGTTGAAGACGCGGCCTTATTTCGCTCGAACGACGGCGGAGCGACTTGGAATGAACTTTCCGGGCTGCGCGGTCACGGATCGGGTTCTTCGTGGCAGCCGGGTGCGGGAGGCATGTGTCTGCACACGATTATTCTCGATCCGGCGAAGAGCGACCGAATCTTCGTTGCCATTTCCGCCGCAGGCGCATTCCGTTCCGACGATGCCGGCCGGACATGGCGGCCGATCAATCGCGGATTGAAATCCGAAGGCATCCCCGACCCGGATGCTGAGGTCGGCCACTGCGTTCATCGCATCGCGATGCATCCGTCGCGACCGGACGTGCTCTACATGCAGAAGCACTGGGATGTGATGCGCAGCGACGACGCCGGCGATTCGTGGCGAGAAATAAGCGGGAACTTGCCGACCGACTTCGGCTTCGCGATCGACGTACACGCGCACGAACCGGAGACCGTCTACGTCGTTCCGATCAAGAGCGATTCGGAGCACTACCCGCTCGACGGAAGGCTGCAAGTGTACCGCAGCCGCGTCGGCGGCAACGAATGGGCAGCATTGACGAAAGGGCTTCCGCAACGCGACTGCTACGTCAACGTACTGCGCGATGCAATGGCCGTCGACTCGCTTGATTCGTGCGGCGTTTACTTCGGCACGACGGGCGGACAAGTATATGCGTCGCCCGACGCAGGCGAGAGTTGGGCTCCGATCGTCCGCGATCTTCCGGCGGTGCTTTCGGTCGAGGTTCAGACGCTGCAGTGATCCGCGTCATTCTACCGGCACACCTGCGGGCGCTCGTGCGGGTTAACGGCGACGTGAAGCTCGATATTGGAAGCCATGGTACGTTGCGCTCGGTACTCGACGCGCTCGAAACCCGCTATCCGATGTTGCGCGGGACGATCCGTGACCACGTGACGCAAGCGCGTCGGCCGTTCATTCGGTTCTTTGCCTGCGAAAGCGATCTTTCGCATCAAATTCCCGACGCGCCCTTGCCCGACGCGGTCGTCGCAGGCACCGAGCCGCTAATCATCGTCGGCGCGATGGCCGGCGGCTGAGCGGCCGTTCCAACCCGCCGGTGCAACGCGCCGCAATCGCTTTCGCTTTCGTCTTTTTCGCGAGTGCCTGCACGCGCAATGTCGCC
>JBDTFK010000140.1:0-2647 GCA_039937995.1 Vulcanimicrobiaceae bacterium
GACGGCATCGTGGTGGTCGTCGTCGCGATCGATGCGGAGGAAGCGCGCATCATCGGCGAGCCGGACTTGGTCACCAAAGGTGTATTCTACGTTCCCGAAGCCGACGCGTTGATCGAGGACCTCCGCAAAGAACTGCGCGCCGCGTTGGCCGAGGTTTCAGTCGAGGGCATGCGCGATGTCAACACGGTCAAGGAACACATTCGAAGCCACCTCTCCAAAGCCGTCTACGCGCGCACGAAGCGCCGCCCGGTGGTGATTCCGATCATTATGGAAGTGTAGCCGAGATACGGCATGGCAACGGTAGTCCTAAGCATTTTTGCGGCGCTGTTTTACGGCGCCGCAGATTTTTGCGGCGGTCTTGCGACGAAGCGCACGACGGTCTTTTCCGTGACCGTTCTTTCTCAGGCATCCGGTTTCGTCGTATTGCTCGCGCTCGTGCCGTTTTTCCCGGGACACGCGACTCCGGTCGACTACGTCTGGGGCACGCTTGCGGGCGTTTGCGGCGGACTCGGCTTAGCGCTCCTCTACCACGCACTCTCGATCGGGAAGATGGGCGTCGTTTCGCCCATTACTGCCGTGCTGGCGGCGGCGCTTCCGCTCGGCGCGGGCATCTTTCGCGGAGAACACCTGTCGTTTCTGCAGATCGCCGGAATCGCGCTCGCCCTCGTTGCAATCGTCCTCATTTCACTCTCGACCGAACCCGACGGCAAGCGTGAGTTTTCAACGACCGGCGTTAGGGAGGCGATCGTTTCCGGAATCGCGATCGGCGGGTTCTATCTTTTCATTTCGTATTCTCACCCCGGGGCGGGGTTGCACGGTTTGCTCGCCGCGCGCATCGCGTCAACGCTGTGTCTAGCGATCGTCGCGGCGGGAATAGGCGCGAGCCTGATTCCCAAAAACGGCACGGTCCCTTTGATCGTTTTCGGTGGTGTGATCGACATGAGCGCAAACGCGCTCTACGTGCTCGCGACATTTCACGGCTATCTCTCCATTGCCGTCGTGCTTACGTCGCTCTATCCGGCAAGCACCGTCTTTCTGGCGCGATTGGTTCTTAAAGAGCGCCTCGCGCTCGTTCAGAAATTCGGCGTCGCCCTGGCGCTCGCAGGCGTGACGCTCATCGCGTTGCGCCCCTAAGGCCGGATTAACCCGAGAGGCCGCCGCGGATCCTCGAGAGCTGGAGCGCGTGCGTAAACCGCGCGATTTCCTCACGTTGGTATCCGTCGATTTCGAAGAATGCGGCGCCGTAGACTTCGCGGTCGCGGGTGGGAGCAAAGCGGGTCACGACGCGCGCGCGCAGCGACATTTCGTCGAACGGGCGACGCATATCGGGCCGTCCTATTCGCCGGGGAGCGCTTCCGTGGAGATCGATCGCCGCCGTTTCCTCCGGATAGACTTCGAGGACGTTATTGGGCAGCGATAGGCGCAATTCGAGCATGGTGCCGATTGCGATCACGCAACTGCAATTCATGCGAACGCCTGTGCCGGAGATGTCTCCAACGCGACCTTCCCAAAAATTGGGGTCGTCTTCGCGCCGGAAAAGGACGGGGAACGCCGTCATTGCGCGGTAGCTTCCGCGACGATTGCGGTCGGTCGTCGGAAGCGAATCGATGGCATGCTGTATCGATCGTGACGCCGCGGCACGGCGCTCCAGTTCACGAACGTGCCTCGTCAACGTGTCGAGTTGCGCTTCCGCCGTCATATCGAAGGTCACGTGGTACTCGAAGCGAGCCCCGCTGCTGGCGTTGCGACGGTTTTGAACGCGGCCGCAAAGCGTGAGCGGCGCGCCGCTGCCGATTCCAAGATCGAACTCGATTTCGGCGCCCCGGTCCATGAGGATGAGCGACCGTACTCTCGCCGCCGTTCCCGTGATTTCCATGAGCGTACCGTACACGGGTGCGGGAAGTCGCCGCACGCTCATCACGATGGGCATCTCGAGCGAATGACCGAACGTTTTTGCCGGCGCCGCTGCGGCATTGGTCGCAACTGCGACGCTAACCGGCGTCGAACCGGGACTCGTTTTTTTGGGAATCCAACTCATTTTGGGTGCTCCTTACGTCCTTGTATGTTCCGAACGCAGTTTCACTAACTGAACCGCGTGGGTGAAACGAGCGATCTCCTCACGCTCGTAGCCGTCGATATCGATAAAGGCGACGCCGTAGATATTGCGTCCTCGGGTATGCACGAAGCGCGAAAGGATGCGACCGTGTACGCGCATTTCGTCAAAAGGCCGCCGGTTGTCTTGGGCCCGAACCGTGCGCGCTCCGAACGGGGAAATTTCCGTGCGCTCTTCAATCGTGGGATAGACGTGCAGATAGTCCGACGGAAGCGTGAAGCGCAACTCGAGGATTGTTCCGGTGGGGATCGACTCACGCGCCATCAACCGCAGTCCACCCACGCTTACTTCGTTTGCATGCGCCTGAACGGACGCGCGTTTGGAAATGCGGTACCGGACCGGAAACTGTGCGAACGCGCGGACGGTCAATCGGCGCTGTCTCGAATTCGGCTCGGGGCGCGGTAGTTCGGGCGCCCGTTTCTGCGCGCGCGCTCTTGCGTCGCGTCGCTGCATTCCGCGAATCTCGACCGCGAGTTTCGCGCGTTCGCCCGGCCGCATCGACGAGAAGTTGATGCCGTATTCATAGCCCCCGCC
>JBDTFK010000141.1:0-3739 GCA_039937995.1 Vulcanimicrobiaceae bacterium
CGGGTTTGTACGTTCCGTCCGCGCGGACGATGCCGAAATGCAGCTCGTGCGGAGCGCGATCGAACGGCGGCAATGGAGTGAGTTCGGGCACGTAATCGGCCCAACACCACCACAGCGCGCCGATCGCTCCGCGTGCGTGCAGGTTGTCGGTCGCGCTCTGCGCGTATGCCGACATTTCATCTTCGGTCAAACAGGCATAGCCCGCGGCATTGCGCGGCAACTGCGTTTTGGGTATCGGCGGCTCTCCGGGGAGCGGGACGCGGTCGTACGGGGAGACGGTTCCTAAGGGACACGTGGGATTGCCGAATTCGCTAAAGAGCACGGGTTTATCGGCAAACGACTCCATGAGTTGCAAGTAAAACGGCACCACTTCGGTGTCGAGCCGTCCGCGCGAAAACGTGGAGTACACGGAATACCCGTGCATCGTTGCGATCGCCCACGGCTCCGCAATGCTCGATGGGCGAATGTGCCGGTCGCGTTCGAGATCTTCGCCGTGCGTACCACCGGTAACGCCGCAGCCCGAACTGCGCATCAACTCCTCGGTGAGGCGAGCGCTCCAGTCCGCTGCGTCGCGGGGCGTCTTCGGTTCGCGCAGGTTTGAAAACTCGTTGCCGAGGTCCCAGCAGTAGAGCGCCGGATTGTCGCGCGCGCGTTCGCCCGCGCTACGCGCAAAAAGCGCCTGCGCGTGTAATAAAACCGGGTCGCTGTAAAAATCGCCGATTCCGTACGGTGACGTTCGCCCTTGCGTTATCGTGCGAAAACGGCCGTGCGGCGTCGCTGTATCGAGCGTCCACGCCGGAAGCCAGTTGCAGCCGCTCATGTGGCCGCAGTACAGCGTCGGCATTGCGCGCAAACCCGCATCGGCGATGGTTTGCATCGTCGCTTCGAAACGGCGGAGCGCCGCAACGTCGACCCGGTCGGGCAGCGGCTGGAACGCCTCCCAAAGCAGAAAAAAACGGACGACATCCATTCCGAGCGATTTGATCCGCGCCATGTCCTCGCGAATCTCGCCCAAATCAAACCGCTGCCACATATACATGGCCGATTGCCGCGGCCAATAGTTGATGCCCATCAGAAACGCCGGCATGCGTAGGTTGTCCTTCGCTGCGACTCGAAGCGCCTGCCACGATGGCGCAAGCAGATAAGAGACCGCAGGTCGGGATTATTATGGGAAGCCGCTCCGATTGGGAGACCATGCTCGGGGCGCGCGACACCCTCGACGAACTGGAAATCCCAAGCGAAGTACGCGTCGTTTCGGCGCACCGCATGCCGGATGAAATGTTCGCATACGCGCAGGGGGCGCGCGAGCGCGGCTTGCTTGCAATTATCGCCGGGGCCGGCGGTGCGGCACATCTGCCGGGGATGACGGCGGCAAAAACGCTCGTTCCCGTTATCGGCGTTCCCGTGCAATCGAAGGCGCTCGACGGCATGGATTCGCTGCTCTCAATCGCGCAAATGCCGCCGGGAGTCCCGGTCGCAACGATGGCGATCAACGGCGCCGTCAACGCGGCGCTTTTTGCCGCGCGCATCATCGCGCTGAGCGATGCGGCTGTCGCCTTGCGCCTTGCCGGCTACGTGCAAAAGATGCACGATGCGGCCGCTTCCAGCACGCCATGATTCAAACGATCGGCGTGATCGGCGGCGGTCAACTCGGCCGCATGATCGCCCTAGATGCCAAGCGGATGGGCTACGACGTCATCGCGCTCGACCCGCACGAGAATTCTCCCTGCGGGCAGGTCTCCGACGAACAAATCGTCGCCGCGTACGACGACATGGCCGCAATCGAAGACCTCGGACGCCGGACCGACATCGTAACCTACGAATTCGAAAACATCGCGATCGCGTCGGTGCGCCACCTCGAACGGCGCGGATACAACGTAACACCTTCAAGCGACGTCTTGCGGATCACACAAGATCGACTATTGGAAAAAGCGTTCGTGCGCGACTGTGGAATCGCGACCGCCGACTTCGAGGCGGTCGAGAGCGCCGGCGATATCGAGCGCGCGTCGGCAAGTGTCGGTTTCCCGGCCGTACTAAAGACCGTTCGCGGCGGGTACGACGGTAAAGGTCAGTGGCGCGTTCATACGATGGCGGAAGCAACGCAGGCGTTAGCCGAGTGCAACGGAGCGCGGCTCATTTGGGAACGCATGATTCCGTTTGAACGGGAATTGAGCGTCATCGCAACGCGCGGGTACAACGGCGACGTGGTTACCTATGCCGTTGCCGAGAACGCGCACGACAGCGGAATCCTTACGATGACGCTTGCGCCGGCACGAATTAACGATCGCGTTGCCCTGCAGGCGGCCGAGACGGCAAGCACGCTTGGACGGCGGCTGCGTATCGTTGGAACGTATTGCGTCGAGTTTTTCCTTGCGGCGGACGACGAACTGCTGGTCAATGAGATCGCGCCTCGTCCTCACAACAGCGGGCACTACACGATCGACGTCACGCAGTGTTCGCAATACGAGCAGCACGTGCGCGCGATCTGCGAGCTCCCACTCTCGAAACCGCAAATGCTGCGAAACGCAATCATGATGAACGTGCTCGGAACCGGAACCGGCAATCATCTGGACGGCGTGTACGAATTGCTTTCCGACCCCGACATCGTGCTCCACCTCTACGGAAAACGCCACGCTGTCGCGCGCCGAAAAATGGGTCACTTCACGATGCTCGTCGACGGCAAACTCGATTCTTCCGCTATAGCGAGCGCCGAGCAACGCCTCGGAAGACTACGATGGATCGAAGCTTCGTAACATCGCTCTGTACGTCGCGATCGTTAGTTGTAATGTCCCTGCGATATCACAGTTGAATCCCTGGAAAGAGAAAAGCCCCCGCATTTCTGCGGGGGCTTTCTCTATTCCAGAACTCTAGCGACTAGAGTTTGATCTGGAGGCTGAAGTACGCGTTGAAGGGTAGGTTGCCACCCACCGGTCCGTACGATTGCTGTTCGAACGACGCGAGCGTCGGGTTGACCGAATTGCTCGGGCTCGAGCCGTTGAAGAAGTTCGACTGGTAGAACGATCCGTTCGTCGCGTAACCGCAGACCAAGTTACCTGGGGCAAAGGCTTGTTGCCACGGTTCTTTCGATCCGCCGAAGCAGCGATTAACGATGTTTGCTAGGAACAGGCTTGCGTGAACTTTGTTGCTCACGTCATACCCGAATTGCATGCCAAGGTTAAACTGCCACGGGTCGCGATACTGACCCATGCCGTCGAACGATCCGGTCTGCGGGTTCGGAATCGCAAGATTTCCGTTGCCCGTGAACGAGGTCGGTGCACACGTTAGGTAGTTCGGGTTTTGCGGCGTGTCTGTGCCCGGAACCGGGCCGAACGGAGCGCCCGTGTACGGGTTGCTTCCGCTGTTTGACTGGTTGGATCCGCAAGCGCGCGGGTCCAGTCCATAGACGGAGAGCGGGCTTCCGTACGTGGTGCCTTGGTTCAATTGGAACGTCGGCGTAACGGTTATCTTGTCGTGTTTGTAGCTCAAGTAACCGGTGAACACGTTCGGAGCGATCGAGGTGCCTTCACCTGCCGGCGGCTGATACGGAGCTTCGTTCGGATAGGGCTCGTACCAACCGTTGCGGTCGAGAAGAGGCTGAATCGATGCGTTGTAATACGGGTTTGCAACCGACGTCGACGCGCACGTCGGGTCGGGTGCGCCCGCATTCGGATTCGAGTTTCCGCCTAGCGTTCCGGGCTGATAGCACGGAGCGCCGCCGCCCGCCTTTGTCAGCACGTTG
>JBDTFK010000142.1:0-5381 GCA_039937995.1 Vulcanimicrobiaceae bacterium
CTTCGTGGTAAGGATTGCGCGCGATGAGGCCGCGCGCGAGCGCCGGGTCGTGCGAGGACCAGAGCAGACGCGCCTGCACGTCTTCGAACGTGCTTGCGAGGTTTTCGCGCTGCGCAATCGACCACTCGCAGTAATCGCCCTCGAGGAAATCGCCGCGATATAGAGCAAATGCCTCGCGCAGCAACGCGTTGTTTCCGGAAGCGGCAAGCGAAACGAACGAGCTGACGTCGGTCCCCGTTTCGCCCGCGATTTGCGCGATCGATTGCGTCGTGGTGAGCGCACTTTCGGCCTCTGCGCCGGTCTTGCGGAGCGCGCGGCGGATATCCCACAGGGCGGTGTTGAGATTGGCGCGCCCGGCTCGCGGATCGGCGTCAGGCCAGAAGACCTCGATCAACCGCTCGCGGCTCACCGGCGTGCCGCGCTGGAGCGTCAAATAGGCGAGCAGAGCCTTAGCTTTGGTTCGCGTCGGAACGATTCCGCGCGTGCTTCCAAGCCAAACTTCGAACGCCCCAAGCGCGTTGACGACCAGCGTTTCGGTGCCATCCACTCCGTGCGCTATGGAGTTAGAGCGCGCCGTCCGCCGTCATACGCTCGAGGCGTTTCTTGAGGTCGGCGAGGAAGCCGCTCGCGACATAGCCGTCCACGACGCGGTGATCGAGCGAGAGGCATGAGTTCATCATGAAACGGACGGCGAACGAGTCGTCGTCGCGCACCATCATGCGCTTCTCGACCGTTTCCATCGTAACGATTCCGGCTTGACAGCCGTTGATGATCGGCGCGGATGCCCACGAGCCGTTTGCGCCGTTGTTGTTCACGGTGAACGTACCGCCGGCAAGATCGTCGACGCCGAGTTTGTTCTTGCGCGCTTTCTCGATCAGTTCGCCCCCCGCGATCGCGAGGCCCTTGATGGAAAGTTTATCGGCGTTTCGTACGACGGGCACCACGAGGTTCGTCGCGAGGCCGATTGCGATGCCGATATTTACGTCCTTGTTGACGTAGATTCCGTCGGCGGTAAACTTTGCGTTCATAAGTGGGAATGCGGTGATCGATTCGACGACCGCGCGGATGAAGAAGGGCAGAAGCGTGAGCTTGTAGCCGGTTTCCCGCTCGAACCGGTCTTTTTCGCGCGCGCGCCATTTCCACACGTTGGTTACGTCGATGGAGACCATCGACCAGGCGTGCGGTGCCGTGTGCTTCGACTCGACCATGCGTTCGGCGATAATGCGGCGCGCGTTATTTAGCGCGATCGTCGTGCCGGGAATCGGATCGGCGTAGGTGGAGGTACCGGACGGCGGCGGCGTTTTCGGAGCAGCGGTTGACGGCGGTGGTGTCGCGCCGAAATTCGTTCCGACGGCTATCGCTTGACCGACCGCGGCGGCAGGTCCAAGGCGCGAGGCTGTAAGCACGTCGTCGGCGGTTACGCGCCCGTTTGATCCCGAGCCGGAAAGCGCGCGAATGTCGATGTGGTGCTCGCGCGCGAGTTTACGCACGGCGGGGGAGGCTTTGCGCAATGCGTCTTCGGCATCGGCATCGTCGCGGAGGCCGCCCGAAGCTCCGTACGAACTCGGAATCACGTTTTCACTACGGGCGTGGCCGTTGGTGAGAGAGGCCGTCGCGCCGGGTGCGCCGTTAGACGTCGGCGTAGCCGCCGCTTCGGTGGGCGCGGATGCCGGTGCGCTCGCACCCGCCGCGCCGGCCTCTTCGATGGTCGCGATCGGCGCGCCGGTTGGAACCGTTTCGCCTTCTTTCACGAGCATTGCCGTGATGACGCCCGTAACCGGCGACGGGACTTCGGCGTTGACCTTGTCGGTCGAGACTTCGACGAACGCTTCGTATTTTTCAACGGTGTCGCCGATTTTCTTCAGCCACTGCGCGACGGTGCCTTCGGTGACCGTTTCGCCGAGTTGCGGCATGGTAATGGTCGTTGCCATTAAAACTTCACTAACTCCCGCATCGCGTCGGCCATTTTTGCCGGCGATGACATGTATTCGTGTTCGAGCGGTTCGGCATAACCCATTGCCGGAACGTCGGGTGCGCAGAGACGGCGGATCGGCGCGTCGAGATGAAAGAGTGCTTCCTCGGCGACCATCGCCGAAATCTCCGCCCCGATACCGCCGAACTTGTTGTCTTCGTGAATGATGAGCAGTTTGCGCGTTTTCTCGACGCTTGTGAGGATCGCTTCGCGATCCATCGGGCGGATCGAACGCAGGTCGATCACCTCAACCGACATGCCCTCGGTTTCGAGTTGCTTTGCCGCATCGATCGCCCAATGCACGTAGAGCCCGTAGGAAACCACGGTAAGTTGCGTACCGGCTTTCTTAACGTCGGCTTTGCCGAGCGGAATCGTATAGTGTCCCTCGGGGACTTCACCTTTGATCGAGCGGTATGTTTTCTTGTGTTCCAGGAAGAGTACCGGATCGGGATCGTCGATTGCCGCGTTGAGCAAACCCTTGACATCGGAAGGGAACGCCGGTGCGACGATTTTCAGACCGGGAACGTGATAGAACAGCGCTTCGATCGATACCGAATGCGAGAGCGCGCCGCGAACGCCGCCGCCGTACGGCGTGCGGATCACGAGCGGGCACGTGTACTCGCCGTTCGAGCGATATCGCGTTTTTGCGGCTTCGCCGACGATCTGATTGAACGCGGGATAGATAAAGTCGGCGAACTGAATTTCGGCGATCGGGCGAAGCCCTTCCATCGCCATGCCGACTGCGATTCCCACGATCGACGCTTCGGCAATCGGCGTGTCGATCACGCGCTCCGGGCCGAACTCATTGATAAAGTCTTTCGTGATGAGGAAGACGTTACCGCGGTTGCCGACGTCTTCGCCGAGAATAATCGTACGGTCGTCGCTCTTCATCGCTTCGTACAGCGTTTCGCGCACGGCTTCGACGTTGTTCAAGACTTTGGATGACGTGCTCACTGCCACGGCTGCCAGGCTCCTTCGTACACATGGGTGTAGAGATCGGATGTTTGCGGATACGGCATCGATTCGGCTTTGTCGGTGGCCTCATTCGTCTCGCGCAGAACGTCTTTTTTCATGGCTTCGACATCCTTGTCGCTCATAACGCCGGCATCGACGAGCACGCGCTCGAAATTCGGAACCGGATCCTTTTTGCGATGTTCCGCGACGACTTCTTTCGTGCGGTACGTCATGTCGTTGTCGTCGGTCGAGTGCGCGAGGTAGCGGTAGCACATGCCCTCGATGAGCGAAGGTCCGCCGCCGGAACGCGCGCGATCGAGCGCTTCCTTTACGGCGCCGTACGTCTCGAGCGGATCGTATCCGTTGAAGCGAAGACCCGGCATGCCGTATCCCTTGGCGCGCTTCCAAATTTCCGGTTGTGCCATTTGCCGGTCGAGCGGCGTGGATATTGCCCACTCGTTGTTTTCTACGAGCATCACGAGCGGGAGTTTGTGAATCGCCGCAAAGTTCATCGACTCATGCCACTCGCCTTCGGACGTCGTACCGTCGCCGCAGGTAACGAGCACCGCCCGCCCGGCTTCGCGGCGGTACTTCATGGCGTAGGCGGAGCCGACGGCGTGGGGAATGTGCGCCGCGAGAATCGACGAGAACGACATGAGGCCGGCGGCTTTGGAAGAGTAGTGATTCGGGAACTGGCGGCCGCCGTTGTGATCTGCGGCGCGCGCGAAGAGCGAGAGCAAGATTTCGTAGGGGGTGAGCCCGATTCCGAGCGCGAGCCCGAGATCGCGATAGTACGGCGCCAGGATATCTTTCCCGCGCTCGAATGCCATTGCGGCACCGGCCTGCAAAGCTTCATGCCCCTCGCTGCCTAGCGCGAACGGGACTTTCCCTTGGCGGTTAAGCTGAAAGCCGCGGTTGTCGAGCTGGCGTTGGAGCAGCATGTTGCGGAAGATTTTCCGTAGTTGCTCGTCGGTGAGCCCGTGGCGTTCCAGTGCCTTGGCCTTGGTGTCCGTTTTAGCCATCCTGTGTTCCCTAAAAGTCGAGTTGTAGTGTGCTCAAAGTATGCGAGTGCGACCTCGTCCGGCGCTACCGCCAGGGTTGCCAATCGTCCGCGTACACGCGGGCGTAGAGTTCGGTCGCAGCCGGGTAAGGCATCGCCTCCGCCCGGTCTGTCGCTTCGTTCGCTTCCGCCAGGACCGAACGCTTCAAGCCCTCGGCATCCTGGGCCGTAATTACTCGCTGCTCGATCAGCCGGCGTTCGAAATTCGGAACGGGATCCTCTTTGCGGCGTTCCGCGACCTCGTCGTGCGAGCGGTAGGTCCGGTCGTCGTCGTCGGTCGTGTGTGAAAGGAAGCGATAACACTTGGCCTCGACGAGCGACGGGCCCCCGCCGGAGCGGGCGCGGTCGAGAGCGTCCTTGACGGCGCGATAGCAATCGATAGGATCCATGCCGTTGACCGGGACGCCGGGCATTCCGTATCCGGCGGCGCGTTCGTAAACGTTGACGTTTGCCATCTGCTGGTGAACCGGCGTGGAAATCGCCCACTCGTTATTTTCGCAGAGAAAGACGACCGGCAGCGCGTGAACGGCGGCGAAGTTCAGCGATTCGTGCCACTCGCCTTCGCTCGTCGCACCCTCGCCGAAGGTAACGAGAACGGCGCGGCCGGTTTCTTTGCGGTACTTCATTGCGTATGCGGCGCCGACAGCGTGTGGAACCTGGGCGGTGAGGATCGAGCTAATCGTGTAGAGACCGAGGGTTTTGCTCGCGTAGTGATGCGGAAACTGGCGGCCTCCGGAGTGATCGGCCGCACGCGCGAAAAGCGAAAGCAGCACTTCGAACGGCGTGAGGCCGATGCCGAGGGCGAGGCCGAGATCGCGATAGTACGGAACCAGAACGTCTTTGCCGCGCGCAAATGCCACCGCGGCGCCGGCCTGTACCGCCTCGTGCCCTTCGCTCGCCGAGGCAAACGGAATCTTGCCTTGTCGGTTAAGCTGAAATCCGCGGTTTTCGAGCGTCCGCTGCATCACCATCGTGCGCAAGATCGTAATGAGTTGCTCGTCGCTCAACCCGGCCCGGTCGAAGGCCGTCGTCTTGGTATCCACGCCCGGATAGTCCGCCCGGTCCAAGGGAAATCCTGCGCGTGCCGAAAGGCGGCGTATGCTCATCCCGACGATCGACATCCCGCACGACGAACTCGTTCGCTACCGGCGCCATTTCCACGCGCATCCCGAGCTCTCGATGCAAGAGCACGAAACGGCGGCATTCATCGCGCGGGAATTGAGCGGGTGCCGGTTCGACGACGTTCGTACCGGCATCGGACAGACGGGCATTCTCGCTACATTAAAGGGCGGCCGCCCGGGGCCCGTTACGCTGTTGCGCGCGGATATGGACGCCTTACCGATGCAAGAATCGGCGCACAGCGCGTACCGCTCTACGGTTGACGGCGCGATGCAT
>JBDTFK010000143.1:0-7786 GCA_039937995.1 Vulcanimicrobiaceae bacterium
CGACCTGGCAACCAAGACGTTTGGACGGGTAGGTGGAACTGTGCTCTCAATCGGGATGTCGAGCGACTGGCGCGAGGCGGTGCGCGCGGGGTCGACGATGGTCCGCATCGGCACTGCGCTCTTCGGCGAGCGTCGTGTATGAGGAAAGGGGCGATCCCCACCATGAGCATGTTCAATAAAATCGGTTCGTTTTTCTCGATTCGCGACGACGAAGAGATGTACGACGACGAGCCCGCAACCGGCGGCCGCGTCGTGCCGCTTTCGCACGCGGGACGGCGCCCGGGCACCGAGGTCAGCGTTTACTCGCCGCGCGGGTTTCAAGACGTTGTAGAAATTGCGGATGCGTTGCGCAACCGGCAAGTCGTGATCGTGAATTTGCAGAACGCCGACCGCACGCTTTTGCAGCGTGTCGTCGATTTCACCTCGGGTGTGGCATACACGATCGATGGGAAGATTCAAAAACTGGCCGAAGCGATTTACTTGATCGTTCCGGCGGGTGTCGTCGTAAACTCGGCCGGGTTGCGAGATTCGATGATGTCCGATAGCTCGCTCGATTTTATGACGAATAGAGGCTAGCGAAAAACCTTGGAAAAGATCACTCCGATCGATATTCAACACAAAACTTTTAAAAAAGCCCTTCAAGGCTACGAACGCACGGACGTCGATCAATTTCTCGACGAGATCATCGAAACGCTCGAGGACGGCGCGCATCAACGCGTTGCGCTCGAGGCCGAGATTTCCGATCTGAAAGAACGAATCAGCCATTTCAAAGCGATGGAGGAATCGCTGCAAAATACGCTCATTCTCGCGCAACGCACCGCCGACGAGGTCAAGGCTTCCGCGCACAAGGAGGCCGACCTGATTCGCGAGCAGGCGCGAATGGCGGCCGAACGCGAGATTGCAAGCTACAACGACGCGATGTCCGAAGTGCGTCGCGAGCATCAGCGCACGGTCGAAGCCGCGGGAAAAGCCAAGAGCGAATTGCGCAGCCTCCTCACCACGCATCTCGCGCTTTTGGAAACGACGGTCACGCCGCCTGCGGGTACAACCGCCGCCCCCGTCCTGCCGGTGCAAGAACTTCGGCTGGAAGCGGAGCCGCCGTCCGAAGACACGACGCGCATCACCGTTTACTAAAGCGATGTCCGCGACCATTGCGATCCTGCCCGGCGATGGAATCGGGCCCGAAGTAACGCGCGCCGCGACGCGCGTCCTGCAATTCGTGCGACCGGATCTCGAATGCGTCGAGGAACGCGTCGGCGGGGCGGCGCTTAGCGCGGGGTTACCGGCATTTCCGGATTCGGCGCGTGCCCTTTGCGACCGTAGTGCCGCAATTCTCTTTGGGAGCGTGGGGCTGCCGCAATACGACGGAAAACCGCTCGCCGAGCGGCCGGAATACGCGCTGTTCCTGCTGCGCCGCGAGTACGAACTCTATGCGAACATTCGGCCGGTGCGCGTGTTTGCGGGGTTGGAAGATGCATCGTCGCTCAAACCCGAACTCGTGCGCGGTCTCGATCTCGTCGTCGTCCGCGAGCTTACCGGCGGCATCTATTTCGGGAAACCCAAAGAGCAGCGCATGGAACGCGGCGTTGAATCGGCGATCGATACGATGATCTACAGCGCACCGGAAATCGAGCGGATCGCTCGCACCGCCTTCGAGCTTGCGCGCGCGCGCCGCAAGCATCTTACATCCGTCGATAAGCAAAATATTCTCGAGACGTCACGCTTGTGGCGTCGCGTCGTGGAGCGGATTGCGCGAGAGTATCCCGACGTGCGGCTCGATCATTTGCTCGTGGACAACGCGGCGATGCAACTCGTACGGCGCCCGGGCGACTTCGACGTGATCGTGACCGAGAACATGTTCGGCGACATCCTCTCGGACGAGGCCGCGATTCTCACGGGCTCGATCGGAACGCTGCCGAGCGCGAGTCTGGGAACTAGCGGAACGCCCGGCGCGCAGTTCGGACTCTACGAACCCATAAGCGGTAGCGCCCCGGACATCGCGGGCAAGGGCATCGCAAATCCGACGGCGGCAATTCTTTCCGCAGCGATGCTCCTACGCATGAGTTGCGACGATCCGGTGGGGGCCGCACGCATCGAACGCGCGGTCGAAACGACGTACGCCAACGGCGCACGAACGGCCGAATTTGCATCCGCGCGCGCGCTTTCAACCGGCGCCTTCACCGATGCCGTAATCGAGCAACTCCGGTGATTGCGGCACCCGCGAAGATAAGCGCTCTCGGCATGTACGTACCGGCGGGCATTTTGCGCAATACCGATCTCGAACGTATGGTCGAAACGAGCGACGAGTGGATTCTCAAGCGTACCGGGATTCGCACGCGTCACGTCGTGAGCGAAGGCGAATTTGCGAGCGATTTGGCATTCGGCGCGATCGACGACCTACTCGCGCATAATCCCGCGGCCGCGCTTGCCCGCGTGGACTACGTCATCGTTGCTTCGACCACCGCGGACTACGTTTATCCAAGTCTCGCGGCGATGATTCAAGAGCGCTTCGCGCTCTCGAAAAAATGCGGCGCGGTGGATATCGAAGCGACGTGCGCGGGTTTTGAATACGCCGTGAACTTGGCGTGCGGATTGATCGCGAGCGGTCAGGCATCGTGCGTGCTCGCGGTTGCTGCGGAAGCGCTTACACGCTCGGCCGACTATACCGACCGTGCCACATGCGTGCTCTTCGGTGACGGCGCCGGGGCGGCGCTCATCGAACGCAGCGACGAGCCGGGGATTTTCGGAATGACGGCCGGCGTTGATGGTTCCGGCGGACCGAGTCTCTACCGCACGAGCCTGCGCACGGATATTGGGGGAATCGACGACCCTTCGGGAGTGCTTCGCCAAAACGGGCAAGACGTCTACCGGTGGGTCCTCGAGAACATTCCGGATTTCATCGCCCGCACGCTCGAGCGCGCGGGGATGCACCTCGACGAGGTCGACTTCTTCGTTCCGCATAGCGCCAATTTACGCATGATCGAAGCGTTGGCAAAACGCACCGGAATCCCGATGGAAAAAACGTTGCTGAGTATCGTAGATTATGGCAACACATCCTCCGTATCGATTCCGCTTGCCATCATCCCCGCGCTGCGCTCCGGCCGTGTAAAAGCGGGCAATAAGCTCTTGTGTGTCGGTTTCGGCGGCGGCTTAGTAAGCGCCGGAAATGTCATCCTTCTGTAGCGCCGTTCGCGGCGGGTTCGCCGGAAAAATGGGTACTATGGGAGCATGGAAAAAGAATTCCCGAAGGAAGACGAATCACTGATACGTCGCAATGAAGCCGTTTACGGCGACACCGATCTTAACCCGAACGACGATGACCAACACGACGAGCACGAGGCCGACGCGGACGACGTAGTGTAGGGCGGTCACCCGCCGACCATCCTGCGGACACGATGCGGTCACATCCGACGCTTACCATGCGGCCATGGATGGAATTGCATGGGCGTCGAGCGCGATGGTTGCGGCGCGGACGCGGCTCGAAATTGCGACCGGAAATCTAGCAAACGTATCGACCGACGGCTTTAGAAAGGTCGTCGCCAAGGGCTCGCTGACAAGCCGCGGAGTGGAGATCGATCGCGCAGCGTCGCGCGATGCCGGCGCTCTGCGCCATACGGGACGCGCGCTCGACTTTGCGATCGTCGGCGACGGTTGTTTTCGGGTGCGCTCGTCCGGCGGGGTTATCTCGGAAACGCGAGCCGGAAATTTTTCTTGCGATCGCGACGGCGTATTGCGGGATTCGGAGGGCCGTGCGCTGCTCGGCTCGCGCGGCCCCGTTCACCTGCCCGAAGGCGCAAGTATCGACGATCGCGGGCGGGTGATGCGCTCCGGGTACCAGATCGACCGCATTCCGCTCGCGGCCGGGGCGAGCGTGCGCAGCGGCTTTCTCGAGTGCGCTGACGTCGACGCGGTCGGCGAAATGGTAACGGTGCTTGCGGCGCAACGATCGTTTGAGAGCGCGGAGAAGGTTGTGGCGGCCATCGACGGCACGCGGCAGAAATCCGCAAACGACGTTGCGAGGGTGAAGTAGTGGATCGCGCGCTCTTTGCTGCCGCAACCGGCATGGCGGCCCAGCAGCAAAACCTCGACGTCATTTCCAACAACCTCGCAAACTCCGAAGTGCCGGGTTTCAAAGGTTCTTCGGAAACCTTTGCCGCGCTTGCGGCACCGAATCAGCGGGGGCTCGGAACCGTCGCCACCGGCGAACAGGTCATGTTCAAAGCGGGTAAGCTCGAGAAAAGCGGCGGGCCGTTCGACGTCGCAATCGACGGCCAGGGATTTTTTGTGCTGAACGACGGAGCCGGTCGGCGTGCGTACACGCGCGATGGTGAGTTCTCACGGTCGGCCGACGGAACATTGCGCGATGCACAAGGTTGGCGGCTCGACGGCGTGCATATTCCAAACGACGCGCTTTCCGCGCACGTTTCAGAGGACGGTGTGGTTAGCGCGGTCACCGCGAGCGGAACGCAGCGCCTCGGGCGCTTACGTTTGGCCGAATTTGCCGCCCCTGAATCGCTTCGCGCGATCGGGGGTACGATTTTTACGGCTACGGCAGAGTCGGGTCCGGCAAAGCGCGTGACTCCCGGCAGCGATGACGGGCCAAAAATTCGATTCGGCATGCTCGAACAGTCGAACGTTTCGATTATCGAGTCGATGATGCAAATTCTCGCCGCTCAACGCGCGTATGAGGCGAACGCTAAGGGGGTACAGGCCGCTGACGAGATGCTCCGCATAGCGAACAATCTGCAGCGTGGGTAGCATCAGCAAACTTCCAAGTCTAGAGTCAGAGTGCACCCACGGCGCCAGTTTAGCGGCCACATAGGGTTATGAGATCGGCAATTCGTGCTACGATGTGATCGGCCGGGTCACAAACTCCTGGATTTCACACAAAGGAGCTAAGTCGATGAAATCTTTTGCCTCGATCCTCGTTGCGTTGCTCTTGACAGCAGGCGCGAGTGCGGCAATCGCCGCGGCGATGGGCAATCCTGTGACATACACGCCCGACAATCTCCATTGGGTCGCGGGAAGCGGGCCTGCCAAGGGTAGTTGGTCAGCAACGCTCGTCGGAAACCCGGACAAATCCGGTACAGCGATCGTCCGCGTGAAAATGCCCGACGGTTATACCAACAAGCCTCATTATCACGTGCACGCCGAGTACATCACTGTGGTTTCCGGAACGGTTCTCTTCGGGACCGGCGATGCCGTGAACAAAGGCAACGCCAAGGTGCTACCGGCGGGTTCGTTCATCATGGTTCCAGCGGGAATCCATCACTGGTCAATGGCGAAGGGCGAAACCATCGTACAGGTCGGCGGTGAGGGTCCCCAGACCAACATTCCAATCAAGTCTCACAGTATGTAAGCCCGCTCCGGAAGGCAGCCGAGTACTCCGCTGCCTTCCTTCATGGTCGACAGGTCCGTCGGCTTTTTGTATGCACTGCTAAAGGTGTCCAGGCCGCAGATAAAATGTTACGCATCGCAAACAATTTACAGCGATCGTAAATCATCTTTACTGCGGAATGCGCGCAGAGCTGAATTGCGCGTTCGGAATGCGCCACAGTAGTCCGTTGTGGTAGTCAGTGAGCCAGATCGACGCATGTCCAAAGCGCACGGCGTCACCGCCGCGACCACCCCACTGTTGCACCGTGCGAGTCTTCGCTTCGATTCGTGTTAGCGGAACGCCAATGATTGTTGCCCAAGCCGAGCCGGCACCATAGGTGATCTCTCCGCCGCCGCCGGGAATGCCCGCCGCGATCGTCGCGGTCACGCGCTTTGATTTGGCATCGACCATGGTCACTGTACCGTCCCCCTGATTCAATGCGTATACCACCCCGTCGCCGGCAGCCAAGAAGCGCGGCTTCGATCCTACGCCGATGGTCGCAATGATCTTTCCATTTAAAGCGTCAAGCGCGGTGAGTATATTTTCATCGCCACTAGTCACCCAAACCGTCCCGTTGCTGAAGAGCGGATTGTAGGATCCTCGTGCGAGGGAGATTGTTTGTCGTACGCGGTTCGTTCTTGGGTCGATTCGCGCGAGCTTGCCGTTACCAATCGCCATCCAAACACTGTCGTTGCTAGTCGTAATTCCACCTTCGGAGAGCGAGGGCCCAAACGGCAGAATCGCAGCGACAGAATCTGTTACGGGGTCGACGCGTGCGAGCGAGGGGCGAGCACCGCATAAAGGCACCCAAACGCTTCCGAAGCCATACGCAAGTCCGGAACAAGGTTCGCCAGGCAATGTCACGCGCGCCGTAAGTGTGTTTGTGCCAACATCTACCCGTTGTATTGCACGTAAAGCAGCATTGGCGACCCAAACGGAATCGTCCGTCACGACGAGCCAATCAGGTGTGCCTCCAAGCGTTATTGTAGCTGTCGGCTTTACGACATCAGCGATGCTTTGGGGTGCCGATCCTAGCGAAACGTACGCTTCGTACACGATTTGCCAGTCGGCCCCGAATTTTCTCCACGAAGCGAGGTAAGTTCCGGAACGGACGCGCTTCGGCGCTTTGACGATAGCCGTCCACACTCCGTATTCCGCCGCGGTCGCGCCGTCGGCGCCGATCGTGATGTTTGTTGGGCGGCGAACATATGCAACGAAACTCGTGTCTCTGAATTCCACGGTCGCATAACTGGCCGCAAGGGTCCTGGAACCTGAGAAAATGGTGCCGTCGCTTTCGATGAGTCGAATCGTGGGAGCCCATGCGTGTCGCATCAACGGAACGTTATGCGACTCAATCGCGCGATTGTTCTCCAATCGCAGCGCTCGGATTGTGGCAATATCTCCCGGCGACGCAGATCCAAGAGATATCTGAGCGATCGTAAGCAACATCAAGGCGAAGATCGTCTTACGCATTTCTATCATACTTTACCGACGAAGCGAGCTTCCGAATCCACGAAGCTCGGATGCGACACTCTCTTGCATCGTAGCAATTCTCGCTTGCAATACGATCACGGCTTCACGAAGCGATGCGATCGAGCTGCCGGACTCCCGATTCAATGAGTCGAGCGTAATGGCTACGCCACGGGCGAGTGCCATGAGCGCATCGACGTCGTCAGGTGCAAACGACTCACCACTCGTTTTCGGGCCGCACATAAGTACTCCAACGAGCACGCCACGAGCCGTCATCGGGAACGCGACCGCGCCGGCTAGCTGCGAGTTCGCAACGTCGTGCAAGTGTAAGGGCTTTCCCCAGGCACGCAGGGCGACGATACTCGCATCGTTTTCGGAGACGGCGGCAAGCCCATCTGAGTATTCGGTATATGTGCCCGAGTCGCTGCGGAGTAGGATCGTGACACCGTCTGTATCTGTGTGTCGGCGAACGGTGTCGGCGGCTCGCTCTAACAAGACGGACCAATCCGTCACATAGGCTGCTTCGTGGGCGAAATTGCGCAATGCGGCTTCGTCTGAATGGCGCTTTCGGAAGAAAAACGTATCGACGAAGCGATCCACATATTTATGAATGTAGCGCATCGATATGCCAAGCGCGAGGGCTACGATCATGCCGACGAACACGCTACCGGTGTGGCTCGCGCTTACAAACCACTCGCTTGTCGCCCACTCGGCAATAACGAACCCGCCTATCACGATTGCGGACACAATGGCAAAGACAACCGTTCGATTCAGCACGAATCCGTTATCTATAAGTCTGCCGTTGACGGCAGCATACGTCAGCGCGAGCGGCGCGATAAAGGTAAGGATGCTATAAATATATGCGACGACAACGTATATTGAATACGACGGTGACGTAAAATTTATAAAGAGGAACGTTTGCAAGGCAAAGTACACAAA
>JBDTFK010000144.1:0-2999 GCA_039937995.1 Vulcanimicrobiaceae bacterium
ATGCGAGCGCGATGGGGAGGACGATGAGCACAATGATCCAGATGATGTAGCGGCGTCGCAATATCGCGACCACACGCCGATCGTCCGGCAGATGCACCCGTTTGTGAGCATCATCGAAATGGATCACAAGGCGGGAAGGTTCTCGCCGGGCGCCGGGTCCTCTGCCTTAGGATTCTCATCCACCTCATGAAGAGGAAACATGCGGTCGCCATCCACCTCCAATTCGCGCTCTTCCGGGAAGATTTTTTCGCCTCGTGCTTTCTTCATGTGCATTCTTGAAGCCACCGAGTGTCTAGATACATCCTATTCGAAGCTCCTGCCACGCCAGGGAAGACGGATCTCGTTAGTCGCGTCGACCAACCCGGACCTGATCCTTCTCGATCCGGCTCAAGCCGCCGATTCGCAATGCCCCAAATCTCCGCATCGCGACGGCGTCGGAGGTCGTCTCGTTCTTCGCTGACTCGTGCCAGCTCGCGCCGCAGCCGGCGAAGTTCTTCATGTTGCGACGTTAGGCGTCGTTTCCGCGGAACGCCTCTTTCGCCTCGGCTTTGAATTGCCGATCCAGCCGTACAACATGTTGGGCTATAGATCGAGCGTGCGCGCGACTTCAGCAGCCGTTTCGTCGCCATTGATTACGCGGCGAACAGCCTCGAGCTTGAATTCACGCGGGTATTTCCGCCGCTGTTCTGCCATGGAACACCATTCTTTCGACCTCATATTGAGGCCTATCATGGTGTCCACGAAACCGGGGCCGGCCCACAGCGTCAGTTCTTAAGCGGCAGCAAACAAAGATAACCGCTTCGGCGCTCGAATATGCTACGCAAAGCCCAAGGTACCAAGTGGAGGTAAAGATGCGGCGTTTTCTTTTCGCAGTCGCGCCATTTGCAATTGTCGCAGCGCTCGCACTCAGTGCGTGCGGTGGTGGAAATTCGGCGCCCCCCGTGATCTCGGGAACATCGCAGAGTCCCACTTCAGTCGGGGCCCTTTCGTCGCGGTTGCCTCCAGGCAGCGCCATCGCAATCGTCGGGACCGGCGCAAATCCGACACTGGACGCCGACGTCGTGGCGTTTATGACGTCGCAGCACGTACCCAATGCGGAGCTCGCGTTCTCGAAAAATGGGACGGCGCGCTTTTCGCATGCGTACACGTATAAAGGTTTAGCAGCCTCGAAAACGTCGACGCAGACGATTATGCGACTCGCAAGCAACACCAAAGCCTGGACGAGCGCCGCCCTTTGGAATCTTATCCAGGCCAACAAAATCTCCACGTCGGCAAGAGTGTTTCAATATCTCGGTATCACCAAGCCCCTTCCCGCAGGCGCGACCGTCGATCCTCGGGTGTACGATATTACGATCGCGGATATGATTGCGCACGAGTCGGGATGGGACGACAGCGTGCCGCCGTACTACGATCCGACGTTCGCAATGCGGGAGTCGGCGCTTGCACTCGGGCTCAAGCACGAAATCCATCTTACGCAGTACGTCCGCCACCAACTCACGCAGCCGCTGCAAGAGACGCCCGGAACGACGTACGCCTATTGCAACTTCTGCTACACCGTGCTCGGAATGGTGGTCGCGAAGGCATCGGGCATGTCGTACGACGCCTACATCGCTCGAGTCGCTTCGGGCGTGGGCGTCGGCAACGTATTCTCGTCGCCCACCCTAGGCGCGCGTCTTTCGAATGAAGTCGCGAAGTACTATTCGCCGTACACGGGACTCAGCGCCGTCTATGTAACGTCGAATAAACTCTACGGCGATCCGTACAGCGGTGACGACATGGCGCTCGAGGTTGGGGAAGGCGCGTCTGCGCTCGCGACAAACGCAGAATCCATGCTCGCTCTCATGAACAAGTACTTGATCTGGGGCGTCGGACCGCCCCAGCCGGGTGCCGATTGGGCGCGAGAAGGCAGCATGGAAGGCACAAACACGTGGGCGGAGCAACTGCCGAACGGCGTCAACTATGCGTTCCTCGTAAACACGCGGCAATACTCAGACCCGAACGCATTTATCAACTTGCAAGGACAAATCGAGCTGCAACTCAATGCGATGAACCGCCCGCGCGCTCCGATGTGGACGGCAATAGGCAATTAGACGGCACAAGAAAAAAGACCCCGCCTAATTGCGGCGGGGTCGTGCGCGTGGTCTGAATCGCTATGCGACCTCGATTAGTGGAGATAGACTTTCTGCGTCGCGGCTTTTGGAACGAATCCATTGCAATGGACGTTTGCGTTCACCGTGCCGGGACCGGCAGTTGCGCTCGAGGGCAACGGTCCGCCGATAAAATACACGTACTGACCGTTTCCATTGAGTTTAATCGTCGATGTATTATGGAGCAGGGACTTCGTGCCTTGCAAGAAGTTGAAGATTAGCGAGCACGAGTTCGTGCCCTCGCTCACGTTGTAAAACGTATACGTTAGCTCGTACGACCCGGTGCGCGGGAGATACGGTTGTGAGAAAGAGATGCCGAGGCTACCGGCAACAGGCGGGTTCCCCGCGCAGTTGACGCATGGCATACCGCTGACGATGCTCGAAAGCGAAACCCAGGCATTGATGATCGCGGGCGTGCCGACAGGCGCCGCTTCGCGGGAAGTGCTAGCCGGAATGAACATCATCTTTTCCGTCGAGGAAATCGCGACGACTTGAGGTACGACCGCGGCGGATTGCGACATCGTCGTCGCACCCGCGCCCGTCCCGCCGGCGGAAGCTCCGCCGCCGCAGGCCGAAAGGGCGACAGCAGATAGAAGCGCCCCAATGACAGGCAGCGCTCTATAAAAAACGCGCATGAAAACCTCCGGGAAGACCCGAGTATATTGCACGATGATACGCAGGGCCGCACGTTTTGGATAGGGGATTTCGAACTATCTCAATAGGGCGCAGGATATGTGACCCTTGCGGGACCGACGCTCGGGAAGCCGGAACGACGTAGCCGTGGGAGGAAACGCTAACGTGCTACCCTCCGGGATCCTTGTTTTTCTCTTTACCGACATCGAAGGCAGCACG
>JBDTFK010000145.1:0-6585 GCA_039937995.1 Vulcanimicrobiaceae bacterium
ATATCGTACGCGAGCATCGCATCCATCATCTCTGCGTAAAAATCCGCAACGCTCTTTCCATCCGCGAGCGCGATCGCACGCGACTTGCCGTCGCTTACGACGATGTCGACGTTGTGGGCGACGAAATCGAACTCGATCGAGAAGTTCCGGTTGCCGCAAGGGATCGCGCTCGTCGTCAAGCCGCGAGCGGTAACGTACAACGGGACGTTCGCCCATTGCGGCTCCATCGGCGCGAGAGCCAGACGAATTTTGCCCGCTATTTGCGAATACATGTGCAGCGTATCGCACGTTTTCCGCCACTCGTCCAGCGGCAGGCTGGGCCACTCATCCATACTTCCTCCTCGGCAAACGGTCGCCGCCCCGGGCTTTCGCGCAGATGCCGGGGCAGCCTGGCCCGAGGACCGGGGGCGGGCGAAAACCGGAAAGCGCCTGACGGTTTATGGTGGAGAAGTGATCGAAGAATTTCATCCGCTCGTTAGCGAGTGGTTTACCTCGCGGTACGGTAAGCCGACCGAGCCCCAAGTCCAGGCCTGGCCGTTAATCCGCTCGGGTCGCGACGTGCTGATCTCGGCCCCCACGGGTTCGGGCAAAACGCTGGCGGCATTTTCGAGTTGCCTCGACGGTCTCGTGCGCCGGGCACTCGAAGGCGAGTTGCCTGAGGAAACGCTGGTCGTATACGTCTCGCCGCTCAAGGCGCTCACCAACGACGTCCGCAAAAATCTCGAGGAGCCGCTTGGCGAACTGGTTGCATGTGCGCTCGCGCGGGGCTGGATGCTCGCCCCAATACGCACGGCTTCGCGAACCGGTGACACCACTTCGGCGGAACGGCAACGGATGCTGCGCAAGCCGCCGCACGTGTTGGTGACGACACCCGAGTCGCTCTACATTCTCCTCACCGCAGAGAAATCGCGTAAGCTCTTTACCAACGTATCGACCGTAATCGTCGACGAGATTCACGCGGTCGCAAACGATAAACGCGGAGCACATCTCGCGCTCACGCTCGCACGGCTGGATCACCTCGTCATACAGAACTGCGGGAAGAAGCCGCAACGCGTCGGGCTCTCCGCAACGGTAAGGCCGCTCGAGGATGTTGCGCGATTCTTGAGCCCAACGGCGCACGTTGTCGACATCGGTAGCCGGCGCGAGATGACGTTCTCGGTCGAGATTCCCAAGGACGAACTAGGGGCCGTCGCGAGCAACGAGATGTGGTCGGAAACTTACGATCGCATCGCCGGTTTGATTCAAGCGCATCGCACCACTCTGGTCTTCGTCGGTACGCGGCGCATGAGCGAACGCGTCGCATTCGCGTTGAACGAGCGCCTCGGCGAAAACGTCGTCGTCCCGCATCACGGCAGCCTCTCGCGTGAAGCACGGTTCTCCGCGGAAGACCGGCTCAAGCGCGGCGAGTTGCGCGCGGTCGTCGCGACCGCCTCGCTCGAACTTGGAATCGACGTCGGTAGCATCGAACTCGTCGTGCAACTCGGTACGCCTCGCGCGTTCGGCGTCGCACTGCAGCGCATCGGGCGATCCGGCCACTGGGTCGGGGCAAAACCCAAGGGAATGATTTTCGCGACGACGCGAGACGAATTGCTCGAATGTGCCGCGCTCGTGCGCGGCGTTCTGGCCGGCGCGATGGACGCGCTCGTGATTCCGGCTCAACCCTTGGACATTTTGGCGCAGCAAATTGTTGCCGCGTGCGCCTCGGAAGAATGGGACGCCGCCGCGCTCTATGCCTTGGCGCGCGAAGCATATCTTTACCGCAACCTTCTCCGCAAAGACTTCGACGAAGTTCTTTCGCTCCTGGCAGACGGCGTCGCAACCTCGCGCGGGCGCAGCGGCGCCTTCCTGCACTACGACCGGGTAAACGGCATACTTCGCGCGCGCCGCGGCGCGCGGATCGCCGCCATCACGTCGGGCGGCGCGATACCCGAAACCGCAAATTACAACGTGGTCGTCGAGCCCGAAGGCCATATCGTCGGGACACTCGACGAAGACTTTGCCGTCGAAAGCATGGCCGGCGACATCTTCTTACTCGGCACGAATTCGTGGAGAATACGGCGCGTTGAATCGGGTGTCGTTCGCGTTGAAGACGCCCACGGGTCGCCGCCGTCGGTGCCGTTCTGGAACGGCGAAGGCCCCGGGCGTACCGTCGAGTTATCGCTCGCGGTCGCTGCCTTGCGCAGCGAGATTGACGAACGCGATGACGAAGCGGCAATCGAGATGCTCGAGCGCGAATGTGCTCTCGCGCGCGGCGGCGCGGAGCAAGCCGTCGCGTATATACGAGGTGGAAAAGCCATCCTCGGCGTCGTTCCCACGCAGCGCACGATCGTCGCCGAGCGCTTCTTCGACGAAGGCGGCGGCATGCAACTCATCTTGCACACGCCCTTCGGCGCGCGCATCAACCGCGCGTGGGGCCTCGCGTTGCGCAAACGCTTCTGCCGGTCGTTCAACGTCGAGTTACAGGCGGCGGCAACGGACAACGGAATCGTGCTTTCGCTCACGGAGCAACACGCATTCCCGCTCGAAATCGTTTTTGAATACGTGAAATCGGCAAGCGTGAAGTACGTTCTTACGCAGGCGCTGCTGGACGCACCGATGTTTACGGCGAGGTGGCGTTGGAACGCGACACGGGCACTTGCAATATTGCGCATGCGCGGCGGCCGCAAAGTTCCCCCGCAGCTTCAGCGCATGCGCGCCGACGATTTGCTGGCGGCCGTCTTCCCTGATCAGGCCGCATGCGCGGAAAATCTTTCGGGGCCCATTCGCATTCCCGATCACGTCTTGGTGCGGGAAACGATCTTGAACTGCCTCCATCAAGCGATGGACCTCGACGGCCTTCGCACTGTTTTGGATGCGGTTGAGAACGGAACCATCACGACGGTCGCGGTGGATACGCCGGAGCCGTCGCCGTTCTGTCACGAGATCCTCAACGCGAACCCCTACGCATACCTCGACGACGCCCCGCTCGAGGAACGCCGCGCGCGAGCCGTGCAATTGCGGCGCACGATGCGCGAAGACTCCGGCGCCGCGGGCATTCTCGACCCCGCTGCCATCAACGAAGTCACGGAAACGTCGTGGCCGACCGTGCGCGACGCGGACGAACTGCACGACGCGCTCACAACGCTGGTCGTTTTACCTCCGGTCCCGCAGTGGCAGGCATGGTTCGACGAGCTGGCAGCGTCGAATCGCGCTACGGCGCTACTTGCGGGCGAACGCTGCCTTTGGACGTGCGCCGAACGGTTGACGATCGCCCGGATCGCATATCCGGATGCGAGGACGCAGCCGGAAATTGCCGCTATTGTGCCCACGCAACTTCCGGAATCGCGCGAGCATGCCGTTGCAGAGATCTTACGCGGGTGGTTCGAGTCGAGCGGTCCGCTCGCGGCGGGCGAGCTCGCGGAGCGCTTTGCGATCGAGCGCGAAACCATCGACGCCGCGCTCGTCCGTTTGGAAGCTGAAGGCATGCTGCTGCGCGGGCGTTTTCGCAGCAGCGACGTTGAAGAGTGGTGCAACCGTCGGGTGTTAGCTCGCATTCATCGCTTAACGCTCGGAACCTTACGGCGTGAAATCACCGCCGTAACGAGCGCGGATTTCGTGCGCTTCCTGCACCGCTGGCAACATGTATCGCCCGCGTCACGGCTTCACGGCGTCGACGGGACGATGCACGTGATACGCCAGTTGGAGGGTTACGAAATACCGGCATCGGCGTGGGAATCGCAGATACTTCCCGCGCGCATCGCCGGGTACCGGCACGAATTTTTGGACCAACTATGCTATTCCGGCGACGTGATGTGGGGGCGCCTCTCGCCGCATAGCGCGCTGACGCCGGACGGCGCTGAAACGACCCGCCGCGTGCGACCGACGAAACTTACCCCCGTCGCGCTGTTCATGCGCGAAGATGCGGGCGAACTTGTGACGGGCAAACGCACTCCTACTACGGGGCTGTCGCACGCAGCGTTCGAGGTGCTCGAGGAAATCGGCCGTCGCGGCGCACCGTTCTTCGCGGACATCGTACGCGGTTCGAAGCGCCTGCCGAGCGAGGTCGAAGAGGCGCTTTGGCAACTCGTGGCCGCAGGCCTCGTAACCGCCGACGGGTTCGACGCGCTGCGTTCGCTCAGCGACGCGAAACGGCGGCTCGGCGAAAAAGGCGAACGCGCGCGGCCGCGATCCTCGGGGGGCCGGTGGACGTTGCTAGTCTCGACCGTGGACGATCTCGACGTGGAGCGTTTCGCGCGACGTCTTCTCACACGATGGGGCGTCGTTTTCCGCGACGTCATCGCGCGCGAAACGTTGGCGCCGCCGTGGCGAAATCTGTTGACCGCACTGCGGCGACTGGAGGCGCGGGGGGAAATTCGCGGAGGCCGTTTCGTGTCCGGGTACGTCGGCGAACAATTCGCGCTGCCGGAAGCAATCGAAGCGCTGCGAGCCGCGCGACGCATCGGCGACGCCGAAGAACTCGCGACCGTGGGCGCTTACGATCCGCTGCAACTCGCCGGGGTCATTCTTCCCGCGGTGCAGAAAACGACGGACTTGCGTTCGGTTTCATAGGAGTGTCCGTGAGAATCCGCTTTGGCGCGCTCGCGAGCGCGTTCGTCCTAGCTTGCTCGCCCACGTTGGCCGCAACCCAAACCGTCGGCGCGGTGGCCGCGCACGGCGCGGTTTTGATCGATGCGCGTTCCCGCGGTTACGACTACACGATCAAACTTACGATTACCGGCTGGGACAAGCGCGAAGTGAGCGTTGAACAAACCTCACCGGACGCCCGAGGCGTGAGCGCGACGATTCGGCAGGACGGCGCGACGACGAAAATCGTCCCCGTCGGCGGGACGACCGGAAAGAAAAGTTTCTTCGGGCTCTTGCGCCGAGGAAACTCGGCTCGGATTGCTTGGATCGTACACGTTCCAAACGATTTGCCCCTAAGCGCGTACGCTGAGAATTCTAACGAGGTCGTTCGAGGCGTCCGCGGGCCGTTGACGCTCGAATCGAGTAACGGCGACGTCGATGTCGACGGCGCGGGACCGCAGATCGAGGCGCGCACATCAAACGGCGAAGTTCGCATTTCCATCGCAACGCTTTCGGGGCACGCTCCCACGATCGTAATTCGGACCAGCAACGGCAACGTATCGTTACGCGTGCCGAGCGGATTTCATACCAAAATCGACACGCGGACCTACAACGGAACGGTGAAAAACCCGTTCTCCTATTCCCAAGGCCCAGGTAGCGCTTCGATCTCGACGGCCAATGGAGACATCACGATAACTACCGGGTCGTAGGTTCGGCTCGTGGCGCTCTGCGAGGCATTGCTGCGCCTACCGGATAACAACGATGAGAGCGCCGATTGTAAAGTCTTTGTAAAGCGGCGTATCGTGAAGGAGCTTCTCTTGCGTATTCGCTTTATTGGGTTTGCTATTCTGCCCGCCATGCTTCTCACCGCGTGCGGCGGAGGAGGCGGAAACATCGTCTCCCCCTCGCGTTCCGTCCTGAACTCACAAACCATGGCGGCTATTACACGCGCTCACACCCCCCCGCGTCCACCGGCACCCGCACCACACGCGATCCCCGACCAAGTGCCGAACGCCGCGGGCAGATGGCAGAGCGTCGCTGCGGCTTCACCCTTCGGCTCCAACGGGGCCGGGACGGCGCTGCTCATGACCGACGGGACCGTGATGGTGCAGGACAACGCATCGAGCTGGTACAGCCTCGCACCGGATAAGACCGGAAGCTATCTCAACGGAACCTGGACGCAGAAAGCGTCGCTGCCCGCGGGATACGGACCGCTGTATTTTGCGTCGGCCGTGCTCGGCGATGGAAAACTGGTTATAAACGGCGGCGAATACAATTTCTTCAAGAGCGCAGAATCGAACCGAGGCGCGATCTACGATCCCGCGGCGAACGCATGGACGTCGATTTCGGCGCCCCCCGGCTGGACGAGAGTCGGCGATGCGCAGAGCGTCGTTCTTGCCCAGGGAACCTACATGCTCGGCAACTGCTGTACGGACTTACAGGCTCTTCTGAGCGAGAAATCACTAACCTGGAAGTCGGCCGGAGGCGGCAAAGCCGACGGCAACTCCGAGGAAGGGTGGACGCTTCTCCCGAGCGGTGAGGTTCTTACCGTCGACGTCGGGAGCGAGCCGAATTCCGAACTGTACAATCCCGGGACTCGCTCGTGGTCGTCCGCCGGCACGGTCCCCGTGAACCTCACGCAACAATTCGAAACCGGGCCGGAAATTCTGCGGCCCAACGGAACCGTGTTCGCAGCCGGCGCGAGCGCGCATACGGCCGTATACACCATCGGCACCGGTTCGTGGAGCACCGGACCGGACTTCCCCAAAGTCGCCGGCCAGCAGTTGGACATCGCCGACGGTCCGGCAGCCGTGCTCACAAACGGGAACGTCCTTATGGCTGCGAGTCCTAGCGTTTACCAGGCTCCCGCGTATTTCTACGAATTCAACGGAACGAAACTCGTTCGGACCTCCGGGCCGTCGGATGCGACAAACGATTCATCGTACAACATCCGCCTTCTACTCCTACCGACCGGTCAGGTATTGGAAACCGACGGTTCGGACACCGTCGAGATCTACACGT
>JBDTFK010000146.1:0-10489 GCA_039937995.1 Vulcanimicrobiaceae bacterium
CGTTGGGCGCCGGCAATCGGCGTATTCGGCGCGTATGGCGTGGCGCTCTTGCGCGAACGCATTGCAAACGACGAGGCGTTTCACGAAGCCGCCATGCGCGTTCGCTGTGCGCGGCCGACAGCGGTAAATCTTGCTTGGGCGGTCGACCGCGTCCTCGCCGCAGGGGATATGATTGCCGAAGCGCAAGCGATCCATCGCGAGCAAATTGCAATGGATCGTGCAATTGCCGATGCCGGGCTCGATCTCATCCCGAAGAACGCGAAGATTATCACGCATTGCAACACGGGTCCGCTCGCAACGGCCGCCGGCGGCACGGCCCTCGGCGTCATCATACACGCGCATCGCGCGGGGAAGAAACCGCACGTCTTCGTCGACGAGACGCGTCCGTTGTTGCAAGGCGCTAGGCTCACGTACTACGAACTCGCGGCTGCCGGCGTCGGCGCCACGCTTCACGTGGACGGCGCGGCCGCGATTGTGATGCAACGCAAAGGCATCGACGTAGCAATCGTCGGCGCCGACCGGATCGCACGCAACGGGGACACCGCGAATAAGATCGGAACGTATGGTCTCGCGGTACTGGCCGCGCATCACGGCATTCCATTTTACGTTGCTGCGCCGCGCTCCACGTTCGATTTTGCCATTTCGAGCGGCGCCGAAATTCCCATCGAAGAACGTGCGCCCGAAGAGGTCACGTCGTTTGGAGGCGTTGCGGTGGCCGCGGCGGATGCTCGTGTCTACAACCCGGCCTTCGACGTAACGCCGGGACATCTGATAACCGCCTTCATAACCGAATACGGCGTCGTACGGCCGCCGTATTTGGATTCCATCCCCGCACTCGAGGGGCGGCCGAACTTCGGCGTGTTCGTGTAGCCCGTGAAGTTTTACGAGTTCATCGACAAAGAACCAAAACTCGGAAGTCTCGTGATCGTCGAAGGCACGGAACGCGTGCTTGCCGATCGCGCGCTGGACGTCATTTTGGAACGGTTGCTGCCGGCCGGCGTGCGCGATCTCAATCTCGAACGTGTGGCCTCATCGGAATGGAGCGACGCCGGCCGCATAAGCGAGGCGCTACAAGCAATGCCCTTTCTCGCGGAGCGCCGCGTTGTCGTCGTAACCGACGCACAAATCCTCAAAGCCCAGCCTCGCCGCGACCTCCTAGAAGTGGCACAAAACACCCCTAGCGGCAACACGCTCGTCATTCTCGACTTGCTGGCTCCGCGTTCGCAGCGGCCGCAAACGATCGGGGCGCTCGCCGGGCGGGCCGCGGTGCGCATCGACACGACCGCGACCGAGGAAACCCGCGCCCGCTACATCAACGAGTTGCTCGCGCAACTCGGCGCGACCGCCGAACCGCGTGTAATCGGCGAACTCACCCGTAGCGATGCGGATCTTGCGTCGGTCCGTAATGACCTCGAGAAGCTCGCGCTCGACGGTAAGAAGATCGTCTACAAGAACCTCGCAAACGAATCGTTGAGCGTGGCCGATCCGAAAGCCTATCGCTATGCCAGCGCCCTGATCGAGGGCAAAATTGCCGAGGCGTTCGAGATCGCGCACGAATTCTTCGGAAACGACCGCGGCGCGGCCATTCCTCTGCTCAATGCCCTCGCGACGGAGTGCGGCTTTATTTGGGAGTTGGCCCGGCCGGGTGGCGAGCTTCCCGCGCGGGCCAAGTGGCGGGAGCGGGTTCTCCGGCCGCTCGCAGCGCGGATTGGGGAGCGTCGGGCGAGGATCGCCTACGAGCGGGCTGTGCGCGGCATCGAGGCGGTCGTTACCGGTCAGGCCGGCAGCGGACCGGACGACCACCGCACCTTAGTGGAACGGATTACCGCCGAACTTTCTGCCCTGAGCCGCCGATAGAGTAAAGAAGGCGGACCCCGCCGGAGTGCTCAGACATGGACGTGATCCGGATGCAAGGCGAAAACGACCTCGATGCGAGACAGCAACTTCAAGCTGAGCTCGATTCGGCGCGCGCCGAACGCGACGGAATTGAAAAGGCGCTTGCTGCCGATGCGGAGCGCATAGCCGCGATCCGGGTTTCGCTGGATTCCATGACGGCCGCCGTCTGGCGCGATGTGTTTCTCCAGCAGCAACGCGCAAAGCGTCACGATGTCTGGATGGCCGCGCTCAAACTCGAATGGCTCGGGTCGTGGCAATTCCCCGCGATCGGCATCTTGCTCATCGTCGCAATTTCGTCGACCATGGCGCTCCATACATTCGGTCCAATTTTTTCCACGTTCCTTTACGCCGTGTTCCTCTTGGCCGGCTATGTCACCGCACGCGACCAGTGCCTCACGCAATTAAAGAAAGCTCGCCGGTCGTATCTCGGTGATGATGGGCGCGACATCCGGTTCGTCGCGTTTACGCATTCCGAGAGCGGATTGCATCACCCACTTATCGGTTTCGACGGGCCCCGCCGGAACGGCTCGTTCGAAGATCGAGCGTGGAAGATTCCCGGCGTTCGCGACGACGAAGCGCTCAAAGAGATATTCATCGAAGTCATCGACGACCGGCACGCAAACGTTTTGCTCACGCGCTTTCCCGATAAGAAGCCGACGCTCGTACATGCGGATTTGGAGAATCCGTTCATTCGCGCCTACGGGGTGTTTTTTCAACGCGCGTTGGAACGCCAAATGCCGTCGGTCGCCGCGAAAGCTGAAGAGTTTCGCCAAACGGTAGTGCGAATGGGCGAGCGTAAGAAACTCGCCGAGCGCGTCGGCGCGATCGAGCGCGAGTTGCGCGAGCTCGACGGTACCCAGGCGGTTATGAGCAACATGCCGGTATCTTTGACCGTGCGCAACAAGTTGCTCGGCCAAACCGTATTCTTCCGGATGGGCGACGCAAGCGTGGGCCGAGGCTTGATGCTTTTCGCCCAAGCCGGTTTCGACGTTAATGAGATCGTGGAAACGATCGCTCGTGCGAGTGCGGCCACGTACATTCCGTTCTCGTTTTCGTCGCAGAAAATCGGATACGTAGGGCAAGGGGCTGCGCAAGTCGCGCGAACGTTTGAAAGCGCCCGGCGCGCGCGCTCGATTATTTTCATCGAAGACGGGGACCGGCTCTTCAACAACACGGGAGCGACGGGATTCGAGCCGATGCGGCGCGAGGTGCAACAGGCTTTCTTGCAACAGTGGGACGCGCTCGAAGATCGCGCGGACGTGTGGCTGATCGCGGCGGTACACGATCGTGAAGCGATCGATCAAACGGTATTGGCGCACTTCGGAACGTTGATCGATCTCACGCCGCATGCGCGTTCCGAGCAAGAGCCTGCAAGTGAGGCCGTTCCCGATCGCCCGCTTTTCGACGAGTCGGTCGCGATTCCCGAGGAAGCCGGCGAGAAAGTGCGGATTCTTTCCGCGATGTTCGCGCACGTCGAAACGATGGAACGTCAGGGAATTACCGTGCCGCGCGGCGTTCTCGTGGCCGGACCGTCCGTGAATGCACGGAACGCGGCGATTCACAGCCTCGTCGCGCAATCCGGCTTGACGCTTGTGCAAGGATCGATGCTCGATCTCGATGCGGCAACGGCGCAAGCGCGCGCGGCGCTCCCGGCAATTGTGCTCCTCGACATTCCCGAATTCGCCGACCCCGGCTCGATCGCGCATCTCTGCGTATTCATCGACGAGTTGAACTCCACAAAAACTCCGGTGTTTATCTTGGCGACGGCGCGGAAGGCGACCGACGTCGAACAAGAGTTGCGCGCCCGATTCGGCGATGTCATCGAAATCCCCGGACTCGACGCCTCGACGCGCCGGGAGAAATTACTCGAACTCATATCGGGCAAACCCGTAGAGTTCGACATCAGCGAACATTTGGAGAGCTTCGAGCGCGAAACCGAAGGCATGAGCGAAGAGCGCCTTCGAGAGTACGTCGAAGATGCGATCGGCCGGGCTGCCATGCGCGCGATCTCACTCGGCAAGCCCGATCGCGTGAGCGTAAGCCTGCGAGATTTCGGCGCGGCGGGGGAGCCGGAATACGCGGAGTCGCGGCCTCAAACCGCGGCATAAACCTGCGACCTAAGCCGACGAGGCGCCCCTACATCACGGGGCGAACGCCCATCTTCGTCCCATGGATTACCGTACATATGCGTCGCCGTTCTCTTGGAGATATGGCCGAGCCGAACTACGTTCGCTGTTCTCGGAAGAAGAGCGCCGTGTTTTGTGGCGGGCGGTCTGGGTTGCGCTTGCCGAGGCTCAGGCCAAGAAAGGCCTCGTAACGGCGGAAGAAGTCGCCGATCTCAAATCGCACGCGACCGAAATAGATATCGAGGCGGCCCTCGCAATCGAGCGCGAGATTCACCACGATTTGATGGCCGAAATTCGCGTGTTCGCGTCCCAGGCAAAGGTCGGCGGTGGCAAGCTCCATCTCGGCGCGACCTCGATGGATATCGAGGACACGGTCGAGACCTACCGGCTGCGGCTTGCGCTTTCGTACGTCGGCGAAAACCTGCAAGCGCTGCTTAGCGCTTTTTCAGGGCGCATCCGGCAGTACGCCGACCTGGTGTGCATGGCGTTCACGCATCTTCAACCGGCGGAGCCGACCACGCTCGGCTACCGCATGGCGGTCTACGCCCAAGACTTGCTGATCGACGAAGTCAACTTGCGCTTCGTCTTCGGTCAACTCACCACCAAGGGGTTGCGCGGCGCCGTCGGCACCGCCGCCTCGTACGAGCACTTGCTCGATCGAGACGGCAGTTCGGGCGATATGGAAAACGACGTCCTCGAGCGCTTCGGGTTGCAAGCGCGAGACGTCAGCACGCAAACGTATCCGCGCAAATTGGACTACCTTTTGCTTTCGGGGCTTGCCGGTGTAGGCGCGTCCCTTTCCAAATTTGCCGCCGATATCCGGATCTTGAGCAGTCCGGAGTTCGGTGAAGTGGCCGAGCCGTTCGGAAAATCGCAAGTCGGAAGCTCAGCGATGCCTTTCAAGCGCAATCCGATCCTTTGCGAGCGCATCGATTCGCTCGCGCGATTGCTTTCGGGGTACGCCGACGTCGCGTGGCAGAACGCCGCGACCAACTACCTCGAACGCACGCTTGACGATAGCGCCAACCGCCGCACGATCCTTCCCGAAGCCTTGTTGTGTACCGATGAGATCGTTTCGCTCGCGCGCAAAGTCGTCGATGGTCTGCGCGTTGAAGAGCGTCGCATCGCGCACAACTTGCGCACGTATGGACCGTTCGCCGGCACGGAGGCCGTCATGATGGAGGCCGTGCGCGCGGGCGGCGACCGCCAAGACCTGCACGAGCAGATTCGTAGCGCGGCGATGCTTGCGTGGGACGCGCTTGCGCGCGGCGAGGACAATCCCCTCGCGCAGACGCTGGCGCACGACGAGCGGCTTGCCGCATTGCTCGATCCGGCCGAGATTCGCCGCCTGCTCGACCCGCAAAAACACGTTGGAACGGCACCGCGCCGGGCGCGCGCGCTTGCCGCCCGTATCGACGCGCTTGCCCCGTTCCCGAAACAACGCACCGTCACCGTATCGCCGGAAAAGAAGTAAAACGTGAACAAAGGTATCGAGATTGCCCGCGGCAAGACGAAAGCTCTCTACGAATACCCCGGTCAGCCCGATCAATTGGTAGTTGCGCAGACGGATTCCATTTCGTCCGGCGACGGGGCGCGGCGCAACGAAATTGCGGGCAAGGGCCGGCTCGCCGCGCAGACGACCGCCCGCGTTTTTCGATTGCTCAACTTGTGCGGATTGCCGACGCACTACTTAAACGGCGGCGAAGACGACGACAACAACGAAATGCTCGTCCGGCGCTGCAATATGATTCCGCTCGAAGTCGTAACGCGCGGCGTGGCGGCCGGTTCGTTCGTGAAACGCAACCCGAGCGTTGCCCGAGGCGCGCTCATGGGTCCGCGCGTCAACGAATTCTTTTTTAAGGACGACGAAAATCACGATCCGATGATTACGCCGGATGCGATTGTCGGACGTAACCTTGCGACGCCGCAAGAAGTCGGCACGATGACCGAACTCGCTCGCCTGGCCTTCGAAGTGCTCGCGCATGCATGGCGCAAACGCGATGTGCTGCTCGTCGACCTGAAGATCGAGTTCGGCCGGCTCACAGGCGGCGATAACAAAGGACAACTCGTCATCGCCGACGTCATCGACAACGATTCGTGGCGCATTTGGCCCCAGGGCCGTGAAGATTTGATGCTCGATAAGCAGATGTATCGCAACCTTCCCGAAGTGACCGCCGAAGGTTTGGCGCAGGTCAAGTCGGCCTACGAAGAAGTCGCCGATTTGGTAGGCCAATTTCCGCTGATGCGTCCCGGCATGGCGGCGGTCATCGCCGATCACCCCGACCGCGTCGCGCAAGCTAACGCAGTCGTGCAGGCGTTGCAGCAGTTGGGGCTTCCCACGATCCGGCACGCCGCAAGCCCATCGCGCACACCCGGGTATGTGTTGCAACTGGTGCAACAACTCGAAGCGACGTTCGCGCGGCTGTTTTTCATCGCGGTCGACAGTGACGGTAGCCTGCGCGCCATGTTGGACTCGTCGTCGTCTTCGCCGGTGTTCGACGGCAGCCGGGAACCGCAAGAGGTCGCGATGCAGTGCGCGAAATTGCTCGCGCTCGAAGACACCGTGCTGTACGGGCGCACGCTATTGATGCAAGCCAACGCGCGTTCGGCGATATTGCATGCCGACGCGATGTTGCAGCAGCAGGTTCAGATTCCGCCGGGGGCGGCCATTGGGTAGTTTCGCCGGCGCCGGCATCGCGCTGCGTCCCGACGAACTCCGGCGCATTGCCGAAAACCTCGGCCGCGATCCTTCCGTTGTGGAGCTTCATGCCTTCGACGCGCAATGGAGCGAGCATTGCAGTTATAAATCGAGCCGGCATCTCTTACGGGCGCTGCCGACCAGCGGACCGGCTGTCGTTCTCGGTCCATCCGAAGACTCGGGCATCCTCCATTTCGGCGAACATAACGGCGAACGTTATGGAATTGTCGTCGCGCACGAGTCGCACAACCACCCATCGCAAGTCGTGCCGTTCGAAGGCGCGGCGACGGGCATCGGCGGAATCGTGCGCGACGTGGTGTGCATGGGCGCGGAAGTTATCGCCGTCGCGGACCCGCTACGTTTCGGCCGCATCGTTCCCGGCTCGCACCAACGTTATGTTGCGCAAAGTGTTGTCGATGGAATCGGCGCGTACGGAAACGCGATCGGCGTTCCCAATCTAGCGGGTGACGTGTATTTCGACGAGGGATTCGATGACAATTGCCTCGTGAACGTTGTCGCGCTTGGATTGGTAAAAGAAGCGGAGATCGTCCACTCGTACGCGCCTCGGAATGCGGACGGATGGGATATCGTGCTCGTCGGCAAAGCGACCGATGCAAGCGGGTTCGGCGGCGCATCGTTTTCATCGGTAACCCTCGATGCCGCCGACGAAGAATCGAACAAGGGAGCCGTGCAAGTTCCCGATCCGTTTCTGAAAAATGTGCTGATGCGGGCAAGTTACCGCGTTTTTGCCCTTTTGCGCGAGAAGAAGATAACCGCCGGATTCAAAGACCTCGGCGCCGGAGGCATCATGGGGTGCTCGGCGGAGATCTGCTCGGCGGGTGGATACGGCGCGCAGATCGATTTGGAGCGGGTCAATGTCGCTATCGACGGCCTACCGCCCGAGGTGGTCGCGATTGGGGAAACGCAGGAGCGTTTTATTTGGGCCCTCCCTCCCGAGATAACAGCCGCCGTGCTGCACATTTACAACGAAGAATTCACACTCCCGCAAATCGCGCACAACGCGCGCGCGGTCGTCATCGGCAAAATGACCGCTGAAAAACGCTACGTCATGCGCGAAGCGGGCAACGTCGTGATGGACGTTGATATCGACTTTCTCACCGGTTCCATTCGCGACGATTTGCCGCACCACGAGATTGCGACACCCGAGCCTTCCTACGGACGGCCGCTCGTAACGGGAATGCCGTTCGGCGAAGTGCTGGAGCGGGTGCTCGCGCACCACGACGTCGCCTCGCGCGAACCGCTCTACCGTCGCTACGATCGCGCGGTGCGCGGGCGCACGGTTGTGGCGCGCGGTGAAGGCGATGCAGGCGTGCTCGCACCGATCTCCGGTTCGAAACTGGGAATGGCCGTCGCCGTCGCCGGCAATCCGCGTTACGGCGGAATCGATCCCCGCTTGGCCGCAGAGCACGCCGTTTACGAGTCCGTGCGCAGCGTGTGCGCCGTCGGGGCGCGTCCGACCGGCCTCACGGATTGCTTGAATTTCGGCAATCCGCGAAAACCCGAACACTACGGCGAATTGGTGGCGGCAATCGCGGGTCTCGCTACCGCGGCACGCGAGTTCGAAATGCCGTTCGTGTCGGGAAACGTGAGCCTTTACAACGAGTCCGCGGGCGGCAAAGCCGTTCCGGCCTCCCCGGTCGTGGCATGCGTCGGCACGTTGAGCGACATCTCGTGCGTCGTAACGATGTCATTAAAGCAGCCGGGTTCGGTACTCTACCTGATCGGGCACCCGCAGGGCGCCCTCGGCGGTTCCGTCGTCCTCGACGTCCTCGGGCGGCACGACCGAACGCTTCCGCGGATTGCCTACGAACCCGTACAAAGGCAACACGATTTCTTGTGGCAGGCGATGCAGTCGCGCCTGGTTCGTTCGGCGCACCGCGTTTCGAACGGTGGTCTGATCGTGGCCGTTTGCGAGATGGCGTTTTCAACGATGCATTGCGGACATACGGGAATCGGCGTGCAAATCGACGATCCGTGGCAGTGGACGCACGGCGCGCTCGGCGAGCTGGAAGCGCTGTTCAACGAAGCGGGTGGTTTCGCGGTGGAAGTTGCCGCGAAAGACGTCGACGCTTTCGAGGGCCTGGCCGACAACGTTGACGGCGTATATGAAATCGGCGTTACGGTCGAGCATCCCGTCCTCTCCTTGCGCAACGAAGCCTTCGACCTATCGCATCTCTACGATGTCTGGCGCCGCCCACTCGCCGAGGTGTACCCGTAGTGTCGCACCGTATCGCCGTGCTCGTTTTTCCCGGCACGAATTCGGAAGAAGAGACGGCGCGTTTGTTGCTGGAATGCGGCGGCGACGCGCATATCGTGCATTGGAGCAAAGCCTCGACGCTTCCGCATTTCGATGCCTACGTGCTGCCGGGTGGATTTGCCTACGAAGACCGGATTCGAGCCGGCGCAATTGCTGCGCACGACGAAACGATGGATCACGTCATCGAAGGCGCCGCTCTGGGGAAACTGGTTCTTGGCATCTGCAACGGTGCGCAAATCCTTCTCGAGGCCGGCCTCGTTCCCGGGAGAGGCGAGTTGCGCCGGCCGACCGCGGCGTTTACCCGCAACGGGCCCGTTCCGCATTTTGTCTGCATGCGTACGCACATGAAGCTTGTCATCGATCCGGCGCGATCTCCCATCACCGCGGCGCTTCCGAAAGGCGCCTTGATACCGGCATGGGTCGGTCACGGTGAGGGACGTTTAGCCGCACACGAGTCCGAATTGCGCGCTCTCGCGGAGAACGATCACATCGCACTCGTATACGCTCACGCAGACGGACGCGTCGATGCATCGGCGGTGCCGAATGGGTCCGCACTCGGGGCGGCCGCTCTCGTAAACACGGCAGGCAACGTCTTTGCCGTGATGCCGCATGCCGAGCGCGACGGCTGGACGTACAACCATCCCGATCGCCGTCGCGGCGACGACATGTTAGCGCCTTCGGGCGGAGCGGTACTCTTTCGCAGCTTCGTACGCGGGGTCGGCGGCCGATGAGCGAGCGGGCGGTCGCAATTTCTCTGAAGATTCCGGATAACGCCGCATTCACGGCGAGCGTTGCCCTGGGGCGGCTCGGCGTCGAGGCGGACCGGATCGAGCGCAGTGAAATCTGGCACTTCGACGATACCGGAGAAGGGTCGACCCTCGTTTCGCGCATCGAAGGGAACGAAACGATTTTCAATCCGAACAAACACCGCCTAACGCTCTTGGAGGAGATAAAGCCGCGTCCGGGTGAGGTGTGGATCGAGGAACTCGGCCGTCATGACGAAACGCGGGAGCATCTTGGCGGTAAGACCATTGCGGGCGTCACAAATGCTCGCCGCTACGTCGCCTGGCGCTTCTTGCGCGCGAGCGGCGAACCCGAAGGCCGCGACGTGGTGCAGCGCGCGGCGCAACGTCTTCTCTGCAACCCCGCTATCGAACGCGCTCTGTTTTAGGAAGTAACGTGAATCGACCGTATACGATCGCGACCCTCGGCTCTCATTCGGCTTTGCAGATTCTTAAGGGCGCGCACGACGAAGGCTTTGAAACGGTCGCGATCGCAAATCGCGAGACCGAACGTTTGTACCGCTCGTTTGCGTTCATCAATGAAGTTATCGGCGTCGATAAGTACTCGGATTTCATTGGGCTTATCGGCGAGTTGGAGAAGCGAAAAGTCATCATCGTGCCGCACGGCTCGTTCGTCGCGTATCTTTCGCTCGACGAGCATAAGAAGATGACGATTCCGTATTTCGGGAACAAATCGGTACTCGACTGG
>JBDTFK010000147.1:0-7749 GCA_039937995.1 Vulcanimicrobiaceae bacterium
AATCGCGTGGCGGGGTTGCATTTCTTCAACCCGGTCCCGCTCATGAAACTCGTCGAAGTCGTAAAAACGATCGCGACCACGCAAGATGTGATCGACGATCTGTTCGCGTTCGCCCGGAAACTGGGCAAAGAACCGATCCTGGCTTCCGATACGCCGGGCTTCGTCGTAAACCGCTTGCTGATTCCCTATCTCCTTTACGCCGTGCGCTGCCTGGAAAGTGGCCTCGCGAGCAAAGAGGACATCGACAAAGGCATGAAGCTTGGGTGCGGGTATCCGATGGGGCCATTCGAGTTGCTTGATTTCGTAGGATTGGATACCACATACTACATCGCGGAAATCATGTTCGATGAATTCAAAGACCCGATCATGGCCGCGCCGCCGCTGTTAAAGCGTATGGTACTCGCCGGGCGCTACGGGCGCAAAACCGGCAAAGGATTTTACGACTATGCCTAGTCCCGGCGTCTTTGAGAACATTACCGTCGATAAGGACGGCGCCGTCGCCGTCATTACCCTCAATCGCCCCGCCGTGCTCAACGCCCTCAACGCACAATTGCTCGGCGAGCTGTCCTTTACGCTGCTCGAACTCGAGCGCAACGCCGACGTTCGCGCGATCGTCATCACGGGGTCCGGTACGAAAGCATTCGCGGCGGGTGCCGATATCGGCGAACTCAACGCACTCGAAAGCGCGGGAGAGGGCAGCGACAAAGCCCGCACCGGGCAATCGGTTACTCGTCAGATCGAGCGCTTGCGCACGCCCGTTATTATGGCCGTCAACGGCTTCGCTCTGGGCGGCGGGTGCGAGCTTGCAATGTCGGGCGACATCCGCATTGCAAGTGAGAATGCGAAGTTTGGGCAGCCGGAGGTCAATCTCGGTTTGATTCCAGGCTACGGCGGGTCGCAGCGCGCGACGCGACTCACGGGCAAGGGAATGGCTATGTACCTCTGCCTAACCGGTGAAATGATCGACGCATCCGAAGCGTTGCGCATCGGTCTCGTCGAGAAAGTTGTGCCGCTCGCAGAGTTGTTGATCGAAGCCAAGCGCATCGGAAACGTCATCGCGACGAAAGCGCCGCTTGCAATTACCGCGTGCAAACGCGTCATCAACGGCGGCGCGCACCTCAGCATCGACGACGCGCTCGAGATCGAAGCCATGGAATTCGGAACGCTCGTCGACACCGCCGACTTCCGCGAGGGAACGAGCGCATTCCTCGAAAAGCGCAAACCGCAGTGGGGGGCTAAATAACTTCGCGGTGTGCATGCGCAACTACGTGGCCGCTGCTTGCCTCCTCGCATCACTCGCGCTCGTTCCCCGCGTTGCGACTGCCGCCGACACCGGCAGGGCGCGAGATATTCGCGCGATCCGCGGCGCCGCCCAGGTCCTTTTCGTAGCGCGGACGCGCGCGCTCGGCATCGACCCCTCGAAAATCGCGATCGATTCGGTGAACGTCGACGGCTCGCACGCAAACGTCGCGTGGATCGCGGGAGACCTGCACGAAAATGCGTCGTTCACGTTCCGCTACGACCGATGGTGGGACGATAGCGGATACGTCGTTACGGCCGGGCAGCCGATTTCGCAGTGGGTATCGATCGCCGCACGAGCGCCGACCGAAGCCGAAAGTTGGCACTATTACCCCGGCGGGAATTCATGGGTGTACTTTACGATGCTTGCGAGCGGCGACTCCCCGCGCGTCGTGCCGGCGGGAGCGACGTTGGACATATGGTGCCCGTTCGTACTCGACCGAGGCTTGAAATACACGTTGACGATTGCAAAAGCCGACGCTCCGATCGGGCCGACCGCGGCGTCGATCGAAGACAACACGCTGCGCTTCGTGCTGCCGGCATTCACGATTCCGGCGGGCGCGCAACTCATGGGCGAGGTCGAAGGTGACCCGTAGGAGTTACGAACCCTTCCATGCGAGAATTTTCAAGCCATGAAATCCAAAACCGGCTGGCGACATTGGATATCGATTCTCGGCCCGGGCCTTATCACGAGTGCCTCCGACGACGATCCCTCGGGAATTTCGACCTATTCGATGGCCGGCGCTTCCGCCGGCTTTTCGATGTTGTGGATCGTACTGCTCACGACGCCGATGATGGCGGTGATTCAGGGGATGTGTTCGCGCATCGGCATGGTCACCGGTAGGGGTCTTGCCTCGAACATGCGCCACCATCTTCCCGCGTGGCTGCTCTACCCGCTTTGCCTTTCGGTCATCATTGCGAACATTATCAATGCCGGTGCCGATCTCGAAGGCATGGGCGCGTCCGCCCGAATGGTCGCGGGGCTTCCGGAATGGTTGTGGGTTATCGCCTTCGGGGTCGCGCTCTGCGTCCTGCAAGTATTCTTTTCCTATCGCGCAATCTTCGCCGTGGTCAAATGGTTGACGCTTTCGCTTTTCGCTTACGTCATCACGGCATTCATCGTACGTCCGCACTGGGGAGGGGTTCTGCAGCATTTGGTGCTGCCCGAGTTGCATTTCAACGCGGCGTGGCTCACGACGCTGATGGCAGTGCTCGGAACGACGATCACTCCCTATCTCTTCTTTTGGCAAGCCTGCCTTATGGTTGAAGAAGAAAAAGCGATGGGTCGAAAAACGCTCGCATCGCGAAGCGGCGCGACGCAACTCGAAATCAACGACGCACACCTTGACTCAAATATCGGCATGATATTTTCAAACGTCGTTGCGTTTTTCATCATCGTAACGACGGCATCAACGCTCGCCGCCTCGGGACACGCGCACATTCAAACGGCGCAAGACGCGGCGCGCGCGCTCGAACCGCTCGCCGGGCGCTTTGCGTATCTCATATTTTCGCTCGGAATGGTCGGAACGGGGCTTCTTGCGATTCCGGCTCTGGTGGGATCCTCTGCATACGTTGCGGCCGAGAGTTTGCACTGGAAACGCGGCTTGGATATGCCGTTCCGCCGAGCGCCGGGATTTTACGGCACGCTCGTGCTTGGCATGATCGTCGCGATGATCATGGACTTCTTACACGTAAACGCCATTGCCGCATTGTTCTGGTCGGCCGTGATTAACGGCATCGTTGCCGTGCCGTTGCTGGCCGTCGTCGTATCGTTTGCGAGCAGCAAAAAGCTAATGCACAAATGGCGAAGTTCGTTCCTCGCACGAATCTGGGGATGGGCTACGGTCGGCGTCATGGGACTCGCAGCGATCAGCATTTTTGTGTTCTGGGGAAAATCGTAGGGCTAATGCAACGTGCGTTGCGCGTTGCTCATGGCCATTTGGATCGCGGGGTTGAAACCGGACCAGTCGGCGCGAATCCGTCCCTTTGGATCGATGACGACGATCGTCGGGAAACCTTGGATTTGGAAAAAGCCTTGCGCGGACGTGGTGGGATCGAGCGCGACGTTACCGATGCGATAGCGCTTCGCGAATGCCGCGGCGACCGCGCGCGGTTCTCCGACGTCGACGGCGACGACGTCGATTTCGGGATGGGCGCGCGCGTACGCTTCGACGAGCGGCATCTCGAGCCGGCACGGTTCGCACCACGAGGCAAAGAAGTCAAGGAATAATACGCGCCCGCGCGCATCTTCAATATGGAACGTGCCGCCCTCAAGCCGTTCGTACGCAACGTGCGGCGCGGGATACGCGGTCGCGTCGTGTTTGAGCGCACGGGGAGCGATGAATATCTTCCATCCGACGAACGCGATGACGACGATCGCTAGGACGTCGAGGAGGCGTCCCGGGGAAAACCGGGGCCGCCGGACATCGTCCATGTTATTCCGTAACGAAGACGGCGGCGATGCCTTGCCCGCCGCCGATGCATGCCGATGCAACGCCGTATCCGCCGCCGCGTTTCGCGAGATCGCCGAGCGTGGTGATCGCAATGCGCGCGCCCGACGCGCCGAGCGGATGACCGAGCGAAATCGCCCCACCATGCGGATTCAACCGGAGACCGCTCGTTTCGCCGAGCGATTGCCGCAGGTCTTTGATGCACGCAAGCACTTGAGGCGCAAACGCTTCATTGATTTCCATCACGGCAAGGTCTTTCGCGCCGATTCCGGCACGTTGCAGCGCTTTGGGGATAGCAACGGCGGGACCGATTCCCATGATGTCCGGATCGACGCCCACGACGCTCGAACTCACCAAACGGCCGATCCATTTCAGACCATCCGCCTTCGCTTGCTTCACCGTCGTCAACACGACGGCGGCCGCGCCGTCGGTGATGCCGCTCGCGTTTCCGGGGGTTACGACGCCGTTTGCCGTGAAGCGCGCGGGCAGGTTCCCGAGCTTTTCCATCGATAGGCCGGTGCGCGGGCCTTCATCGCGATCGACGACGGTTTGCGCGCCTTTTCGGCCGGGAACCGTTACGGCAACGATTTCTTCCGCGAAGTATCCGTTCTTTTGCGATTCGAGAGCGCGTTCTTGACTCGCGAGCGCAAACTCGTCGCAAGCCTCGCGCGTGATGCCGTATTTCTTCGCGAGATTCTCGGCCGTGATCGCCATCGGCGTGTTGTTGTACGAATCGGTCAGCGCGCTCCACAGTGAGTCTTCGAACGGGGTGTTTGCGCCGAGGCTCAAGCCGCTGCGCGCGCCGCGCACGACGTGCGGCGCCTGACTCATGTTCTCCGTTCCCCCAGCGAGAGCGTACGTCGTTTGCCCGAGCATCAGCGACGCCGCGGCGGAAAGAATCGCCTGCAATCCCGACCCGCACAGGCGATTGAGCGTAAGCGCCGGCACTCCGATCGGCAATCCGGTCCGCAAGCCGATATGGCGCGCCAAATAGATCGCGTCGGCACTCGATTGAATCACGTTTCCGAAGACGACGTCGTCGATCGCATCTTTTGGGACTCCGCTACGCGCCAGCGCACCCTCGGCCGCGACGACTCCGAGATCGGTCGCCGTGAGCGCGGCGAGCGACCCGCCGAAGTTGCCGAACGGCGTACGGGCCCCGGCTAAAATAACAACGTCGGAGTCGCTTATGGGAGCTTTCATAGGGGTGCTGTATTCGCCAAGCACCCATCCCTTCCCATTCCGGCCGGGCCCCGTGCGAGCGCACGAAGCCGCGGCCGCGGGATTTTTAGTGCACGGTGATGCTGACGGTGCTCGAGGCGATGCCGTTTGCAACGACCTCTAGGGTGCTTGCTCCCGTTTCCATGCCGGCGGGAACGTCGAAGTGCGTGGAAACGATCGCCGATCCGGTGGCGACTCCCATCGAGCTATGGTCGTGCGTCTTCGCATAGTACACATGACCGCTCGCCTTGTTGGTGATTCGCACCAACGGGTAGTTCGTCGCGTTTTCGAATTCGTCGCCGAAGGCGACGGCTTGCGACAAACCGTTGAACTGAGTGCCGGAGATTCCATACGTGGTTCCGCGCGTTACGGCCGTCGGCGCCGACGTCACGTGCGGTGCCCAGCTCGCCTGCGGTTGCCCCGCTCCCGTGTAGAGCGAAACGTTCGAACCGATCATAAGGACCTGGCCGGTCGGCAGCAAGAGCGGGGTCCCCTTGCCGAAGCCGTGGGTGGTAAATTTCGTGCCGTCAAACTCGTACAGGCTGCCGCTCACGCCGAACACGAGCACGTTACCGCTCGGCAAGAGCACCGAGAACGAATCTCCGGCGTTGTCGCCGTTCGGGAAGTCCGGCCCGGCCGTCCAACTTCCGGACGCGACGTGGAAAATTGCGGTGTGGCCGGCGCCGCTACCGTTCGGCCCCGATCCCGACCCCGTGGCAAAAACCGTTCCGTCGGGCCGGAGCATGAGTGGGCCGATCTCGCCCGGCGGGTAGTAGCAGTCCGACTGCTTTGGGCCGTACTTCAAGCACCCTCGCACGTTTGTCGGCGAATGCAGATCAACGATCGTCGACCCGGCGCTCGTCCACTGACCCGAAGAGGGATTGTAACGCTCTGAGTTTGGGGCGTTCTTCACATCGGCGGTCAGAATCGTGCCGTCGGGAAGAAGCGCGAAGCCCTCCTCGGAATTAAAGTCGGCTTTCCCGGCGGTCTTCACATGGGTCCAGGTCAGCGTTTTCGGGTCCAGGGTCGCTCCGCTCTGCGTGAGCTTTTGCCCCAGAAAGAAACGCCCGTCGGGCAGGATGCTTGCCGGCGAATCTCCGATGTACGTCCAGCCTGTGGGGTGGCCGAGCGGCGTCCACGTGTTTGCCTTGGGATCGTAAATCGCACCGCGGTTCGTCAACTGGAGCGCGTATTTTCCGCCCGCATTGTATTCACCGCCGATGATCGCAAGGCGGCCGTCGGTCAGCATTGACGAGGAGAACGCGCTTGGAGCATATCCCGCAGGCAACGTCGCGACCTGCGACCACGTGCCGTCCGAGTATTTCCCGAGCGCATCGGGGACGTATTTGTACCACGTATTGCTCTGGTTGCTTTGTGCCAAAACCGATCCATCGGTCATCAAGAACGCAAGTTGCATTCCGATCGGCGGCTGATGCGCGAGCGGGGTGACCGACGATTGCACCCCGCGAGTGCCGAACGAGTCGGCGCCGGTCTGGGTCCCGGGTACCGGCGGCGTCGATCCGCCGCCCGAACACCCGGCGAATGAGACGGCTACCAGCGCGATGATTCCGATGAATCTTTTCACGAAGTCCTCCGAATGAAAGTAACCCGGCACAAAAAGACACCTTGTCCGGCTCGCTACGCGAACGAGCCGGAGGCCGAGGTAGGCCGAGGTATTTGAAGACATCATGCTCGATCCCCCTGGCCCGCGTAACTCGGAGGGAAGCCCGACGCGCGCTGCAGGCTCGGGAGGCGTGCGTCAATAATCATCGCGAGTCATGCCAATAAATCGCTCTTCGGCCATCACGCTCGACGCCCGCTCTTTGTCGGCCGCGACCAAGACCGAACACATCCTCGAAAACTTCGACAAACTCCAAATCGGGGGTGCGGTCGAGATCAACGAGGAGAGCGATCCGCGCGCGCTCCGCAACGAGATGACGCAGTTGCGCCCCGGGCGCTTTTCGTGGGACGCGCGCAACCTGGGCGGCAACCGCTGGACGGTCCGCCTCGAGCGCATCGACGAAAACGCCGAAGGTGAGACATTCTTGCAGCATGTCTCGCAATTCACCGCCGCCAAGGCGACGACCATCAAGGAACTCGCGAACCAGATGAGCGAGCGCAGCTACAAGTCCGGCGACACAATCTTCGACGAAGGCGAGATGTGGCCGTATCTCGGGATCGTGAAGAGCGGCAAAGTCATTTACACGCTCCTTTCTCCCGACGGAAAGACGCATACGATCGGCGAGCGACTCACGCACGACACGCTCAACGAGAGCGGGGTTTTCGACGGCGGCGGAGCGACGACGCGCGCCGAGGCGCTGACCGATGCCTCCGTCGTGACGCTCCCGAGCGAAGCCGTGATGCACGCGATCCGCAACGATGCCGAATTGGCGCTTGGTTTTCTCATCGCAAGTTCGCAGGCCAGACGCAGGTCGATCGACACCATTGCCGACCTTGCATTCGCGCACGTTTTGCAGCGCGTCGCAAAGTTTTTGCTCGGCTACGCGCGTACGTCGGTCGGCATGACCCGGGGTCTTCCCGGCGTCGAAAACCTTTCGCAGGCGCAAATTGCCGCAGCTGCGGGCACCGTACGCGACATGGCCGCTCGCGCGCTTCTCCGCCTCAAGAATGCGAGCGCCGTTGAACTCGACCGAGGCCGCGTTAAGGCGATCGACCGTCCGCGACTCGAAGCCTTCGCGCACAACGTTCAAGCGCCGCCGGTCTAGCGGATTTCACTCCGGGCGGTTGACTTTGACTCCATCCCCGCGCAGCCGTGGAA
>JBDTFK010000148.1:0-4636 GCA_039937995.1 Vulcanimicrobiaceae bacterium
CCCCGAAATAACCGGCGCCGCTAAGCGTGCTCCACTGCGCCGTTGTCGTCCCCGCCGAACCTAATGCGTTTGCCGCCGGAGCGTCACGGTGTTGTTCAAAGTGATTTGAATATTCGAACCCGCGGCCAAGTCGAAGTTGGATTTCTTGTTCAGACCGTAGAGTAGGCCGCCCGCCGCGCCGGCGATGCCGCCGCCGCCCGTGTGGAAAATCGTCTTTCCGATCGCGTTCCCGAGCAGCATGCCGCCGAGCGTTGCGAGCGCCACGTGTGCGCCGTTTGCCTGTTCGGTCTTTTGCTGGTTTTGCGTCATCGACGCCGAGATATTCACGGTGCTTCCGTCAGCTAAGCGCAAATAGTCGAACTGAAGGCCAAGCGTCGGCTTCGCACCTTGCCCTGCGGCCGTTACGCTCGTCACTTCGCCCGCGACGGTTGCACCTTGAAAGGACGGGTCACCGCTGGGATACGGGGGCACGACATCCATGACGAAACGGTCGCCGACGTGCGCGCTGCCGGTATTGATATCCGTTTGGAGGCGTCCGTTAATCTGAGCCCCCTGGTAAAGCGTCAACGTACTCTGAGCCGACGCCGCGAACGTTGTTCCGACGAAGGCAGCGAGCGTTGCGATCGCCATCAAGCCGTTGCGAAATTTCATTGAGTTCTCCCTCGACATGCTCCGGGATGACTTGTGCATCCCGAACACTTCTTTCTAGTGAACGAGAAGGCCCCGCGGTATGTTCCGCGGGGCCTCCTTAGACGATCGTTAGAACGGCGGGGGACTATTTTGCGAAGTTGGGGACTCTTAGCGCTTCGCCGGTGAAACCTGATGCCGTTCGTAGCGCTTCGACCTTATCGAGGCGTTCCCACGGTAAGTCGAGATCGGGGCGACCGAAGTGCCCGTACGCAGCAGTCTGCTTGTAAATAGGCCGGCGCAAGTCGAGATTATGAATAATCGCAGCGGGGCGCAGATCAAAAACCGTCTTTATCGCGCTTGCAATCTGTTCTTCGGGAACCTTTGCGGTTCCAAACGTCTCGACGAGAACGCTGACCGGGACGGCGACGCCGATTGCATAGGCAACCTGCACTTCGCAACGATCCGCGAGACCGGCGGCGACCACGTTCTTTGCCACCCAACGCGCTGCGTAGGCGGCCGAACGATCCACTTTCGTCGGGTCTTTTCCCGAAAATGCGCCGCCGCCGTGACGCGCCATGCCGCCGTAGGTGTCGGCGATAATTTTGCGCCCGGTCAAACCTGCGTCGCCCATCGGGCCGCCGATGACGAAGCGGCCCGTCGGGTTGACATAGATACGCGTCCGGTCGTCCATCATCGAGGCCGGAATAACGGGTTTGATGACGCGTTCCGTAATGTCTTTACGAATCGTTTCGAGCGTCGCGTCGGGATCGTGTTGCGTCGAAATAACGACGGCGTCCACGCGCACGGGTTTGTCGCCTTCGTACTCGACCGTGACTTGAGATTTCCCATCGGGACGCAAGTAGGGAAGGTTGCCGTTCTTTCGCACTTCCGCGAGGCGGCGCGTAAGATTGTGCGCCAGTACGATCGGTAGCGGCATCAATTCGTCGGTTTCGCGGCATGCGTAGCCGAACATCATTCCTTGATCGCCTGCGCCCGTCGATTCGAATTCATCGCCCTTGCCGCCGCGCGACTCAAGCGAACTATCGACACCCATCGCAATGTCGGGTGACTGTTCGTCAATCGAAACGTTCACGCCGCAGGTGTTCGCATCGAATCCGACCACGGAATGATTGTAGCCGATTTCACGAATCGTTTCGCGAACCAGGCGCGGAATATCGACGTAGCTTTTCGTCGTGACTTCGCCCGCCACGTGAACTTGACCGGTGATCGCAAACGTCTCGACGGCGACGCGCGACATCGGGTCGTCGCAAAGCATCGCGTCGAGGACGGCATCGGAGATTGCGTCGGCAACTTTATCGGGATGGCCTTCAGTGACTGATTCCGACGTGAACAGACGGCGGTATTGACTCACCTTAGGTTCCCTCCGACCAGGACGCCATGTATTTTACTTGCGCCGGGGTGAGCGTATCGATTTCAACGCCCATCGACGAAAGCTTCAGCACAGCGACTTCTTCATCGATTTCGAGCGGCACATCGTAGACGGCTTTGTCCATGGCCTTGTAGTGGCGCGCGATATGAGCTGCGGCCATGGCCTGATTCGCAAACGACATATCCATCACCGCGGCCGGATGGCCCTCGCCCGCCGAGAGATTCACAAGCCGCCCGTCAGCCAGAATGCACACTTTGCGGCCGTCGTGCATTTCGTACTGTTCGACGAACTGCCGCGGCACGGTCATGCCTTTGCTTAGGCGTTTGATTCCATCCAGGTCGAGTTCGTCGTTGAAGTGCCCGGAATTGCAGACGATCGCGCCGTCTTTCATGAGTTTGAAATGATCTTCGCGGATCACGTGATAGTTACCGGTGACCGTAACGAAGATGTCGCCGATTTTTGCCGCGTCGTTCATCGGCATAACGCGATAACCGTCCATAACGGCTTCGATTGCTTTGCGCGGGTCGACTTCGGCTACGACCACGTGTGCGCCCATGCCGGCGGCGCGCGACGCTACTCCGCGACCGCACCAACCGTACCCGGCGACGACGAGCGTGCGGCCCGCGAGCAGGACGTTAGTTGCACGGATGATACCGTCCAGCGTCGACTGACCGGTACCGTAGCGGTTATCAAACATATGCTTCGTGAGCGCGTTGTTCACGGCGATCACGGGGTAGGGCAGCACGCCGTCTTTCTGCATCGCCTTGAGGCGAATGACGCCGGTCGTTGTTTCTTCGCAACCGCCGATCATGCCGGCGAGAAGGTGGTTATGTTTCGTATAGATCGTGTTGACCAAGTCGCAGCCGTCGTCCATCGACATTTGCGGCTTCGTCGCGATAACCGACTCGATATGCGAGTAGTACGTCTCGTTGTCTTCGCCCTTAATTGCATACGTCGGAATTCCGTATTCGCAGAGCGCCGCCGCGACGTCATCCTGCGTTGAGAGCGGATTGGATGCGCACAGCGCAATTTCCGCGCCGCCGGTCTGCAGCGCAAGCATAAGGTTCGCGGTTTCGGTGGTTACGTGAAGACAAGCTCCAATTCGCACTCCCGTAAGCGGCTTTTCAGCCTCAAAACGATCGCGGATTTGGCGAAGCACGGGCATATACGATGCGGCCCACGCAATGCGCGAGCGGCCGGTTTCTGCCAGGCTGCGGTCTTTTACATCACCAGCAAGCTTTTCCGTGACGGGCACGACGAAACTCCTCGATAAGAAAGGGGGAAGATGAGGGGAATGCCATAGCTTCTTCGCAAGAGCCGCGTCCCCCGCCGCGAAATGCCCCCGCGTGGAAACGATTCCCCAATATTTAACACACCTCGCGTCGGAATCGCCGACCCCCGGTGGCGGAAGCGCTACGACCATCGTCGCAGCGGCAGGTGCTTCCCTGGTTGCGATGGTGGCGCGCATTTGTGCGGCAAGCCCGAAGTATGCTTCGCAGTCAAAATCGGCGCTCGCGCTTGCCGCAAAGGCAGACCAATTGCGCGAAGATCTCTTGCGCGGCCGCCCCCGCGACGAGGCCGCCTTCGCCCGCGTGATGCTCGCGACGGCGATGCCCAAGGGCACGGACGTTGAGAAAACTCGCCGGCGCGACGCGCTTGAACGAGCGCTTTGTGAAGCGGCAGCGGAGCCGTTGCGATCGGCGCAATGCGCTCTTGCGGTCTTACGCCTTGCCGCAACGGCGCTCGAAATCCCAAACAAGAATCTCGCAAGCGATATCGGGTGCGCGGCGGAATTCGCCTCTGCAGCAATCGCAGCGTGCGCATACAACGTGAAGATCAATCACCGGTTCATGCATGACGCGCAAACGATCGACGGTCAAGCGACTGCGCTGGCACGCTGCGAACGCGAAGCGGCAGCCCTCCTTGCCGGGGTTCGACGCGCGGTACGGGACCTGATCGAAGCTTAGCCGACGCGATTGAGGAACGGAGCGATGTCGTCGTCCGCAACGTTCATTCCCACGCCCCGCGTGTGGTAGCGGATGTCGTGGAAATCCGATCCGGCCGTCATGAACAATCCGTAGTACTTCGCTTTCTCTCGAAATGCGCTCACGTCAACGGCGTCGTGCAGTGGGTAGAATACTTCGAGCCCGTGAAGGCCGCGCGCAGCAAGTTCGTCCACGATCGTGCGATCGCGCAGGCGCCCCGGATGCGCCATGACGGCCACGCCCCCCGCGGCACCTATTTCGCGCACGGCCTCGTGAGGCGTAATGTGCGTCGAAGCAACATAGCCGGGCTTCCCGCGACGAAGAAGATTGCGAAACGCGGAATCGATATCGGGAACGATGCCGGCACGGACTAATGCTTTTCCGACATGCGGTCGGCCAAGCGCTTTGGCATGCGGGCCCTCGGCAAGGACCGCAGCAACCGTAATGCCGTACCCGGCGCGGCGCAATTGATCGACCATCTTCTCTACGCGGCGGCGCCGCTCGCTGCAGTTTCGTTCGATCATTGCGCTCAGGTTTGGGGAATCGAGCGGCAACCCGAATCCCAGTATGTGGACTTCGTTCTCTCGATATGTCGTGTTTATTTCGATCCCGGTGATCGCACGTGTTTTCG
>JBDTFK010000149.1:0-3248 GCA_039937995.1 Vulcanimicrobiaceae bacterium
CGGTCGAGCAAACGCGAGCTTACGACCGTGTAGATTGCGAAAATCAAAGCGGCGCCCAGCGTAAGAAGATCGCCGATACGAAACGTTGCGGCGCCGGAAAATGCGCCCTCGAAAATCGCGATACCGAACGTCGATGTGCGGCGCGCTATGCGCGCTCGCGGATTTCTAACGGTGTGGGCTGCGCGTTAGACCGCACATCCGTTTACCGCAGAAAGCCCCGGCTCGCCCCCGGGGCTTTTCTTTTGTTCGCAATTCGGTCCTTAGTGGGGTGTTAAAAAAGCAGCAGCGATACGGCACCCGTCGAAGGTTAATTCAAAGACGGCTTCGGCCGTATTGTCGGCCACAACTGAAGACTGGAGCGACTTTGCATTGCTTTCTGATCTTGCAAAACGCTGGCTTGTTCATGCCCGCGACGTATTCGCATGTTCCGCCCATCATCGTGCGTGTGATGCGCCCTCGGTTCCAAACATCGACCCGTCGCTGCGCTGGCCGGGATTTGTCGGGCCGGTGTACGAGAAGGTGAATACGCCGAAGAAGAAGCTGCTGCTCGTTGGACGTATCCATAACCCGTCCGGCTGGAGCGCACGGACTGGACTTGGTGATCTTGAAGTATTAATCCGCGATTGGCTCACCGGAAACTGTACCGATGAGGAATTCTATCGCGACTATAACCGCGAATATGCGCGTCGGCTCGCGACCTGGGGACCGTGGACCAAAGTCTATAGAACCCTTGCAAACGCCGCTGGCGTCGACGAAACCGGCATAGCCTACGCGAACGTCGCGAAGTGTTGGCAGTATCCAGGCAAGGAATCAAAGCTGCAGCGAGCTTGCAGCGCAACGTTTCCGCTCGAAGAGCTGGTCGATATCGTCAAGCCGCAAGGCGTCTTCCTTTTGGCAACGGATGCTTGGGTTTCACGCATTAGCGGGGCACAAGTGCGCTCCGTCCCGTTTATGAATGATAGCGCCCCGCACTTCCAATTGCCGCCTGACCGTATCGCCGCTGCCGTCAAATGGGTGGGCGCTCTATGAGGGAGTTCGGCGGAGAAAGCGATGAGTTTCTAAATTCCCAAAATCCGTTCGAGGGGATGGCTCTCGAAAAGCCGCTTGCGCGAACGGCGGATGTAGCCGCTGAGCACATGCAATGACCGATGCCCGGTTGTTGCTTGGATCTGCGACGTGCTGGCGCCGGCGTCGTCCGCTGAGGTCACGAAGCCGGCGCGCAGCGAGTGCGCCGCAAAGTCGCCGTCAATCTTCGCGCGCTTCACGTACCGCTGCACCACGCGGGCGACGTCGCGGCCGTCAATGCGATTGCCGGTGAGTGCTTTTTGGAGATTGAATGTCCGGAACACCGCGCCGCTGGTTATGCCGGCTGCCGCGATCCAACCATGCAGCGCCTTCACCGGACAGAGCGCCTCGATCGAGGCAAACGGAATCGCGACGTCGCGCCCTTCCCCGCGCGGGTCGGTTTTCGACTTCGGCAGGTGAACGATGACGCCGCGTTTCTCCCATTTCAAGTGACGCACATCGAGCGCGGCGAGCTCCGAGCGGCGAAACGCGCCGGAGAATCCCAGCAGCAGCAAACTGCGATCGCGAACGCCGGCGAGCGTCGTTCCCGGGATAACGTGCATAATTTTCATGATGAGGTCGATCGTCAACGCATCTTTGCGTTTGGGCGCGGCGCCGCGTTCCCGGGCGATCCCCTTCAGAATTTCATGCACGCGCTCGTCGGCGCCCGGTGAAGGCGTTGCGCCCTGCAGCTTGTGCTGCTGCGAGATCGCCACGAGCCGCCGTTTAATGCTGGCATAGGCAAGCCCGCGATCGTGCAAGTGCGTCGCGTAAAGTCCTACGGTTTGCGGCGTCGCCGGCAGCGCGGCCGCCGATCGCGCCGTGCAGAATCGCTGAAAATCTCGCCAGTCGGCGGCGTACTCTCGTTGCGTGCGCTCGCTCTTGGCTTTCCGGCCGAGTTCTTTTGCCCGTTCGAGTTCGGCCCGCGAAACGGCATCGCCGATGTGGCGATGCTCCAAATGCTTCCTTACAGCCACGGCGCTCCGTGGTGTTGCGCGCATGGGCCGACCATATTCCATTGGGGGTTGTACTGGATTTGCTGCGCCCAGCAGCCGCAGGACCATTTGTGGAGCCCGGTGATGCGCGGATCCCGTGATTTCTGGCGTGAACCGGGTCCCAGGTGCTTTTGAAATGCGCTCAAGGTGTTGCTCATTGTCAGCGGGTTTCCGGGGCTTTCACTGCCTTCCTACGTGTCCGCTAAGTGACGGTTAGCGGATACATTGCCTGTGCGCCTTCACGAATCCGAAGACTTGTTCGGAATCGTAATTTGTTTTTTTTCCCGAGCAAACCAGACGGCGGCTTTTTTTAAAATGTCGCGTTCCATTTCAAGTTCCCGCACTTTACGGCGCAGCTTCGAAACCTCCGCATTTTCGACCGCCGTTAAACCGTCTTCGCGACGACCCGAATCAAGATCGTCTTTGGTTAAGCCAGTTCATGATCTTTTGTCGGGCAAACTTGTACTCGCGGAAAACTTCGCCTTACGTTGCGACCAGAGCGAATAAGATCAATGATCCTACGCCGGAATTCCGGCGGATATGAAGGTCCTTTTACCATGGTGGACTCTTTTCTCCACGAAGTGGAAAGTGTCCACGGAACTGAGTCAACTCCAGAATGCGTAAGTCGCAACCCCACCGCCAACTTGAAGTTGTCCGGGTTTCGTGGACACTTTCCGCTTTGCGGAGAAGGGTCCACCCATGGCCAGAAAACACCCTCGGTCCTACTCATTGGACTTCCGGCGTAAGATCCTGGAGTTGCGGCGTGCCGGGCGTTCACGCGACGAGCTCGCTCGCGAATTTGAACTGGCATCGCAAACCATTCGAAATTGGGAAAAGCAGGACGATCTCGATGCTGGTCGACGAACTGACGGCTTAACCAGCGAAGACCGAACGGAACTCTTCAAACTCCGAAAACAAGTGAAGCAGCTTACGATCGAGCGAGAAATATTGTCAAAAGCGGCGGCCTGGTTTGCACGGGAGACCGACGTAGTACCGAAGCGATCTTCGGACTCGTGAAGAGCTATCAGGCCAAGTACCGCGTTTCCACGATGTGCCGAACGCTTGGAGTCTCCGCCAGCGGGTACTATGCGTGGTTGAAGCGTACGCCATCGCTGCGAGAGCGGAGTGACGTCATTCTGAGCGATCGCATTGAAGCGATTCATCGCCGTTCCCGCAGTACGTACGGTA
>JBDTFK010000150.1:0-6940 GCA_039937995.1 Vulcanimicrobiaceae bacterium
CACTTTTTTCAAGCCATGTACGCCCCGTCAACGCCCGGCAATCTCGCCCTAATCGCCGCGCAGACCGGGCAAACGCAATGGGCGCGACATCCGCTGCAACACGATGCTGCGAACGATACGGGGAACGGTGAGCCCGTCGTGGACGACCTGGATCCGTTCTTGGGCCCTTACCCGGGCGAGCGGCCGGGCGGCCCGGGTGCACAGCTCGACCAGACCTACGCAACGTTGATGCTCACACTTTCGGGGCGCGACGCAACGAACGCGCGCGTCGATAGCGACGACGTAAAAGGCGACATCGAACGGCTGGCATCTCTCGGGCACCCCGCAATTCCCTGGGGTTGGTACCAAGAAGGTTTCGCAAGCGCGACCAAACCCGACGGCGCCTACGTCGTGCATCACAACGCGCCGCAATACTTCGGCTATCTTCGCCTCAACGACTATTTTTGGGCGGGCGTTCACGACGTGTCGGATTTACTTCCGGCGCTCAAAGCCGGGACGCTTGGGGATCGCGGAGTCGTGTTCGTCAAGGGCGGATACAAGAATCCGTTTGGCTGGAAACCCGCCGACGCATCGGCCTTCGTGCAGCAAAATTTCACCGGCGACGACGATCATCCGGGTTACTCGGATTCGCATCTTTCCGAATCGTTCGTCGCCACGTTCGTGAACGCCATCGCGCGCAGTAAGTACTGGAGCGATTCTGTCATCCTCGTCGTATGGGACGATTCCGAGGGAAACTACGATCACGTCCCACCGCCGGTTTTTGAAACCTGCCCCGATAGCGACCCATGCGGCGATGGTCCGCGCGTTCCGGCAATCGTCATCTCGCCGTTTGCGAAGTCGCACGCCGTTATCCCATCGCCCGCCGATCACGCATCGTTCGCAAAGTTCCTCGGTACGCTCTTCGAGCTCCCGGCGCTCGCGTCGCTTCCCGACGAGGCGAAGTACATGCCGATGGGTCCGCGCGACGGCAACCCGCAGCTCGACAATCTCATCGACGCGCTCGACCCCGCGCGCCTAGCCGGTACCGCGCCTCCGATTCCCGCCGGTGACGCGATCATTCCCGACGACGACATCGCCGCGTTCCCGCCGCGCATGTCGTGTGCTTCGCTGGGCATTACGCCGGTAGCGATCCCAGGCGATCAGACGGCTCCAACCGGATTCTCACCTCTCCCCACGAAGGCCGATACCGACCCATAACAGGCCCACGCCGCACTAATCGCCGAATCGGGCTTCGATATGCCCGAAGTACTCCACGACCACGCCGTCTCGCTGCCCGAACTGCGGCACACGGCCGCTCACGTTCTGGCCTACGCGGTTCAGGATATTTTTCCCGAGGCCAAACCGACGATCGGCCCCTCGATTGAAAACGGGTTCTACTACGATTTCGATCGCGATCGGCCGTTCACGCCGGAAGACCTCGAGCGTCTCGAAGCGCGCATGCACGAAATCATCAAGGCGAACTACGAGATGACCGGCCTCGAGGTAACGCGCGCCGAGGCGATCGAGCGTTTCAAAGGCAACCCGTACAAGGAAGAACTCGCGCGGGACATACCCGACGGCCAACCGATCACGCTCTACACGATTGGTGAGTTCACGGATCTTTGCCGTGGCGGTCACGCACACGCGACGGGCGAGATCGGCGCCGTCAAGCTCACGAGCGTCGCGGGCGCATATTGGCGCGGCGACGAGCATAACACCATGCTCCAACGCATTTACGGCACGGCATGGAATAGCCAAGCAGAACTCGATGCGTACCTGCATCAGATCGAAGAAGCGCAAAAACGCGACCATCGCAAACTCGGAGTAGAACTCGATCTCTTCTCGATCGAGGAAGACGCCGGCGGCGGCCTCGTGTTTTGGCACCCGTTGGGTGCCGTCGTGCGTAGCATCATCGAGCAGTTCATTCGCGAGGGCCTCTTGGAACGGGGCTACGATCCGGTCGTTACGCCGCACGTCGTAAGCGAGAAGCTCTACGAAATCTCCGGGCATTTGGAAAACTACGCGCACGGCATGTTCGGTCCACTCGAAGTCGAGGAGCAACGCTTTCGCCTCAAGCCCATGAATTGCCCGGGGCACATCCTCATCTATAAGAGCCGCCTGCGCAGTTATCGCGATCTGCCGATCCGCTTCTCGGAATTTGGAACCGTCTATCGCTTCGAGCGTTCCGGCGTCTTACACGGTCTCACGCGCGTGCGCGGTTTCACGCAAGACGACGCACATCTGTTTTGCACGCCCGATCAGTTGCAAGGCGAATTCGAGCAAACCCTCGATGAAGCGCTGCGTCTGATGCACGCGTTCGGTTTTTCCGAATTCGAATATTTTCTTTCTAGGCGCGAGGCCGATGCGCGCGTCGATACGGACGCGGTAGCCGAAGACGCCATTCGAAAGGCCCTTGCGAAGTACGATCTGCCGTACTCGATCGACGAAGGCGGCGGCGCATTCTACGGGCCGAAGCTCGACATCAACGTGCGAGACGCAATCGGGCGGCGGTGGCAACTCGGCACCGTGCAGGTCGATTTCGTTCTCCCCCAACGCTTCGACTTGAAGTACCGCGCGAGCGACGGACACGATCGCGCACCCGTCATGATTCATCGCGCCCTTGCCGGCTCGATGGAGCGCTTTTTCGCAATCTTAATCGAACACTTCGGCGGAGCATTTCCCGCCTGGCTTGCTCCGGTGCAGGCAGTCCTCACGCCAATCTCGGAACATCAGCTCGACTACGCGCGCGAAGTCGCCCAAAAACTCAAGCAGATGGGCTACCGAGTCGAAGTTGATGAAAGCAACGAAAAACTCGGGTATAAGATCCGGCACTGGAAAACGCAAAAGCTTCCGTACATCCTCGTGGTCGGCAAGCAAGAAGCGGCCGACGGGACCGTCAACGTGAACCAGCGCGGTACCGACGAAAAACGCACCGTCTCCGTGGCAGAATTTGCCGACGAGCTCCATCGAAAGGTCGACTCCAAACAATGAAATCCGCACTGCGCATCGCATTCGCGGCAACCGCGCTCACTTTAGCGCTAGGAGCCTGCCAAGGGGGTTTCGGAGGCAGCGGGACTGCAGCGCCCGGCGGCGTCAATCCGCCGGTAAGCGAGCCCGCGCCCGGTTCGCTCAACCCCACGCCCGAGCCGACGATAACGGAGAGCGCCGCGCCGTCGATCGGCCCCGGCGACGTCACGTACGCGGTAGCCTCGGGCCCCAAAGGGTTAGCGTGTCCGCAGCAAAACGGCTTTACGTGTACGCTGTACTTGAACCTATCCGACGCGCAGTTCGCCGCACTGACGGCATCGCCGTCGCCTGCGCCGAGCGCGAAAGGCGCAAAGCACTCGCCGACGCCCTCTCCCACCCCAACGCCGACGCCGACGCCGGATGAGAACGCGGACGAATCCGGCTCGCCGTCACCGTCACCCTCTCCAACCGCGGCCGGCGCACAGGTTAAAATTTCACTCGCCTCGCTGCCTAAAGACGCACCCTCCATGGTAAATCCCAATCCGAAAGCGATTGCCACGGTATCGCTCGTAACGCTGCGTCTAATTACGACCGACGACGTCACGCTTAGCGGACACGCGAGCGTTCAATTCACGCTACCGAAAGAACAGATCGGCGGACGCGGCTTCGCGATCCAACTCTTCCATGAAACCGTTGGAAGAAAAAATAAGCGCAGCGATCAATTCATCGGGTCATATTCCCAATCCAAAATTGACGACAACAAACTCGCCTTCAGCTTCGCCTCGCCGAAAATCATCGTGAAGAAAGGCGAGACGTGGCTCTTCGTGCTCTACGGCGATGAGCTGCCGTCGGCTTCGGCGTCGCCGAGCCCCTCGGGTTCGCCCCGCGCGTCTTCCTCGCCGGGCGCGTCGGGGTCGCCGGTCGCGTCGTCCAGCCCGAGCGCAAGCCCGAGCGCAAGCCCACAGCCCTAGATGACCGCCACCGCGTGGAAGACGTTCATCGCAAGCTTTCTTGGGTGGACGCTCGACGCGTTTGACTTCTTCCTCGTTATCGTTGTCGTACCGCACTTAGCGGCCGATTTTCACCGCAGCGTAGTCGAAGTAAGTGTTGCGGTTACGCTAACGCTTGCACTGCGTCCGGCCGGTGCCCTCATCTTCGGATGGTTTGCCGACCGGTACGGACGTCGCGTACCGCTAATGGTCGACATTGCGCTTTATTCGGTCATCGAATTGCTTACCGCGTTCTCGCCGAATTTCACGGTGTTTCTCGTTTTGCGCGCGGTCTTCGGTATCGCGATGGGCGGCGAATGGGGGTTAGGCGCGGCGCTTGCGATGGAAGCGTTGCCCGCAAAACGCCGCGGACTCTTTTCCGGAATACTCCAAGAGGGCTATGCCGTCGGCAATTTGCTCGCGGGCCTTGCGTTTTGGTTTCTCTTCGAACGAATCGGCTGGCGCGGCATGTTCGTCGTCGGCGCGCTTCCCGCGTTCGTCATCTTCTTCATTCGAACGCAGGTTCCAGAATCTGAAGTATGGAGGACGCACGCGCACGAACGCAAGGCGCTCCAAGGCGATATTTTGCTGACCGCGCTCAAGCGATACGCTCCATTGTTCTTATACGGAATGATTTTTATGGCGGTTCTCAATGCCATGGCGCACGGCACGCAGGATCCGTACGCGACATTCCTGACGAAGCAACACGGTTTCACGCCCTCGACCTTCGGTTTCATTAACACGGTTGCATCGATCGGCGCGATTCTCGGCGGTATCTCCTTCGGTGCGCTATCGCAGCGCATCGGGCGGCGCGTATGCATCATGCTGTGCGCGTTTTTTGGAGCGCTGCTCGTTCCCCTATGGGCCTTTAGTACGACCGTTGCAATGCTTTGCGTCGGCGGCTTTGCCATGCAATTCATGGTTCAGGGCGCATGGGGCGTTATTCCCGCGCATCTGAACGAGATCGCTCCGGCTCTCGCGCGCGGAACGTTTCCCGGATTCGTGTACCAACTCGGCAATCTCCTCGCGGCGGGAACGCTACAGATCATCGCCGCACTTGCGGTAACGCGCTTTGCTCTTCCAAACGGGGCGGCGGACTATGGCCGCGCTATGGCCGCGTTCACGCTCGTCGCCTTCTGCGCAGTGATCGCGATGACGCTCGTCGGCTACGCAATTCGACCCGAGAGGCGCGATGCGTCGTTTCTTGAATCAGCGGCGTAGCGCGCAACGCCCGCTCCCTTGAGCATTTCAAAGCGCAGGTCGTACGTACGCGATTCGCCGGGTTCGAGAAACGGCAGCGTTCCCGCCCGCGCTGCGGCAATGCGCCCCTCGACCTGCGCGCAATTTGCCGGTTCGACGGCAAGCACGTACGCTCGCGTTCCGAGCATGCGCCAGGAAAAACATGCACCGAGCTGCTCCGGACGAAAGTGAACGGCAAATCCTAACCCTCCGTCGAGTGCCTCATTGCATACGGCGGCAACGGCCCATCCTTCGGCAATAGCCTGCGGTTCGTGAATAAAGACTTGTTCGATGAAATCCGGATCGGGCGCGCCGCCGGTATTCCAGCAGTCGATACCGGCCAGTGCCGCAGCGTCTCGCGCCCGCATCGACGATTGCGAAATGAACACCTGCGCGCGTTCGCTTACCAGCGGATAGCCGGCGTTGCAATGATAGAGCACCATGTGCGGTACGGACTTTCCGCCCTCGTTCGTCACGATGTCGCGCAGTTGTAACTCACTGCCGCCGATTCGCGCGCTCCAGGTGCGTTGCAGCCGAAGCGATTCACCGAACATGCGGGCTTGGCGTATCACGCCGCGTAGTTCGATATAGGGCTCCGGAACGTTGAGGTGCGTGGCGGCGGAACACTCCTCGGCGGCGATGTGATTGATATGCCCGTGCGTTCCCCACGCGCCGAATGCGTCGCTTCCCGCCGGTCCGAACGCTTCGAGGCCGCATGTCGTCACCAAGCCGCCAAAAAACCTGCGCTCGAACGCATCGTCACTTATCGTACCGGGATGCGCCGGCAAAATACCGCCCGGCCCGTGCCACACGACGGGTATTCCAAATGCGTTGCACCACGCGATGTCCATTGCGCGATCGAGCACGATGAGCGCGTCGACACCGCCGCCCGTCCGAAGGTACGCTGCGCGGACGCCGTTCTCCAGACGCATCTCGCGAATTCCCGCAAGTTGGTCGTCGCGCCCCAGGCATCGCGAAATATCGCCGAGAGTGCTCACGCAAACTCCCACAGAGCCGCGCGCGTCCAGGCACCGCTACAATCTCGCAACTTCACCGGAGCGGCAACGAAGAGCCGCTCGCGAGCGTCCATGATTTCGTCGGGAAAATACAGCTCCTCCACTATGAATTTTCCGGCACCCAAGACCGCGCGATGTCCCGGCCCGGCTTTTTCCGGATCGTTGTATCCGCCGAAGCTGACCGCGTCGATACCAACGCCTTTTGCGCCGCGATCGACGATTAACTGCGCGGCCTCACCGCTGCACCACACGTATTGTGTTAGGAATTCCGCCGTATTCGCGCGCTTGTGACCCCACCCCGTGTTCAGCAAAACGACGTCTCCGGGAGCAATGCGATCGAGATACGGCGCCACGTCCACCGCATCGATCGACGAACCCGCAGTTTTTGTGCGCAGGTCGAGCACGACCGCGCGCCCGATGTAGGCTTCAAGCGGCACGCGGTCTATCGTGGTACCGTCGGCGAAAAAATGAAACGGTGCGTCGAAATGCGTTCCCGTGTGCGTGCTCATCTCGACAATTTCTTTATTGACCTGCTCGACTCCGTGGATGTACATCCAGCGCACTTCGGCCGGACGCGGAGTCGTGTCGGGATATTGCGGGCAATTGCTGAACACGGGCTGGCTCAAATCGTATATTTTCGACGGTAGCTTCATACGCCGCTCTCGCTAGCCTCCCAAGCACCTTCGAATGCAACGACGTTTCTGTCGATCACATCGTCCATGTCCGCTTTCCAGAGGGAATCGGCTAGAG
>JBDTFK010000151.1:0-3300 GCA_039937995.1 Vulcanimicrobiaceae bacterium
CGCCTGAAGGTTTACCCGGACGCAACGCATACGCACGATTCGCAAAAGCCGCAGCCGCTGTTCTAGGGAGCATTCGTGAACGACAGCAACATTCAAGCCACCGGCCGCCGCAAACGGGCCATCGCACGCGTAGTTCTCTCGCTCGGTCAGGGCAAAATTACCGTCAACAAGAAGCCGATCGAAGAGTACTTCCCGCGCCCGCAACTGCAGCAGATCGTGCGCCAGCCGCTCGAAGCGACGCAGACGACGGCGCGCGTGGATATCACGGTGAAAGCCGAAGGCGGCGGCGTTTCCGGCCAAGCCGGGGCCGTTCGCCACGGCATCGCTCGCGCGCTCGTCGAAATGGACGAATCGTTCCGCGAGACGCTGCGCAAACACGGATTTCTGACCCGCGACCCGCGCGAAAAGGAATCGAAGAAGTACGGTCGCAAGCGCGCCCGCAAACGCTTCCAGTTCTCCAAGCGCTAAAAGCGCAACCTCGTTTCATCCGGCGAGAGGCCGCCCGACATCGATTCGCGTAACGCGAGTCGAGATGGGCGGCTTCTTTTCATATTGGCGGTTGGTTGTGATTGCGCTCGGCGCGGTCGCGCTGCTCGTGCGGCCGTCGGCCGCCTGGGTGGAAGAGTCCTTCGCGAACGGCGGCTATCCGGCGTGGGAACATGCGGCATTTCCAATCACCAACGCTTTGCCGTGGTCGCTCGGCGATATCGCCGGATTGCTGGGCATAGCGCTCGTTATCGCGCGCGTCGCGGTGTACGTTCGGCGCCGCCGTTTGCCCGCATGGCGTAAAGTCGCGCTGGTAACGGTCGACATTCTTGCCGTTGCCGCCGTGTACGCCGTGTGGTTCGAAGCGAGTTGGGGCTGGAACTACGATCGCGCGCCGATCGAAGCGCGCACCGCCTTCGATTCCTCCCGCGTAACGCCCGCCGCCGTCGACGCATTGCGGCGCACCGCTATCGAGCGTATGAATGCGCTCGCGCCCGCCGCGCACGCTCGCGCCGGCGAAGCCGTCGATCTTGACGCATTGCGTGCGTCGTGGATGCCCGTCGTCCAAGCGGCGGGGGATCGGTGGAGCCCGCTCGTCGGCGAGCCGAAGAACACGATCGCCGATCCGTTCATGGCGATGAGCGGCACGAGCGGATTCCTGAACCCATTGACGCTCAACGTGCAACTTGCGAGCGATTTGTTGTGGTTCGAGCGCCCGTTTTCACTTTCGCACGAGTGGAGTCACGTGGCGGCGTACGCGCGCGAAGACGAAGCGAACTATCTCGCAATCGTAACCTGCGAGCGTTCTCCCGACCCTGCGGCGCAATACTCCGGATGGCTCGAACTCTTTCTCTACTTGCCGCCGCTCGGGCACTATGCGAAGAGCGCGTTCGCGCCGCTCGTATGGAAAGATTTTGCCGCCCTGCGTGAACGCAACGAACGCCGGATCAATCTCGCCGTCGCCCATTGGTCGTGGAAAACGTACAACGTCTATCTCAAGAGCAACCGAATCGCAAGCGGCGTACAAAACTACAACGAGGTGACGCGCCTCATCCTCGGCATCCCGCTCGGCAAAAACGGCTTACCGAAAGGGCGCTAGGCTCATTTCATGGCCGGAAACATCGTCACAACACCCCGGATGCGCGACGGCAATCCCGGGGCCCTATCGTCGGAAACATGTTTGATGTATCCGACTCGCTGCGCTCGGGACTACGCGACGCGCAAGTGCGCCTAGGCGCGGCTCAAGGCGCGCTTGCCAAGTCGAGCGTCGGCAACGGGGGCCATTCGGCCGACGAGGCCATGGCGCAAACCGCGCAAGCGGCGATCTTCGACGAAGCGCTGATGAACGCAGTCCGCGCCCGCCTTTCAGAAATCAAGTCGGTAACAAAATGACCCCGCTCTTGAGGCGCCCGACTCGATCACAATCCGGTAACAGCGGTGCCGTATCGCGGTCACTCCGTGACGGTAGAGTGAAACGATGGACATTGACCTTCTAGCGACCGCAGCAAGCGGTATGGACGCGCAACGGGCGGCGCTCGAGCTTTCGGCTCGTAACGTTGCTGCAGCCGAAGCCGCCGGCCCGAATGGGAACTACGCCCGTCGGATCCCCGAGTTTCGAATCGTGGATTCGGGCGATGACGGCGCGACCGTCCAGTTCGCCGGTTCGCGCGAAGAACGCGGGACGAACGTCGACATTCTCACCGAGATGATCGCCGTGATGAACGCGTCGCGCGCCTATGAAAGCAACGCGTCGATGTTCGACGTCGGCAAGACGTTGGCGGAAAAAACGATCGAGATGGGGCGTCTGTGAGGGTCGAACTTCTTACCCCCGACGCTCCACCGAATCCGCAGCCCGCCGCGGACCCGTCGGCGTTCGCAAAAGCCGTTGACGATGTCGGTGCCGTGCTCGTTCGCGCGACTCGCGCTGAGGACGGGTACGCAGCCGGTGTTGGGTCGTTGCAAAATGCGGTGCTGGAACGCGCGCGCGCCGACGTTGCGCTCTCCGTGACGACGGCGGCGGCCCAGCGAGCGGCACAAGCAATCACCGCGATCCTCAACATGCAAATCTAGTGTCGTTCGAAACGTTCGCCGCCGCCCTTCGTCGCGTTCCCGCGCCGATGCGTGCGTTCGCAATTGCCGGTTTGGGAATCGTAGCCTTCGCGGCAATCGTCATTGGAGTTGCCTCGCATACGCCGAAGGCCAACCTTTTTGCGAGCCCGTTGCACCCCGAACAAGTGACCGAAGTGCAATCCGAGTTGGCGAGTTGGAACGTACCGTTTACGCCGGTTGCCGATAACGTTGTGGTCGACACGCGAGCCCGCAATGGGATTCTCTTGCGCCTTTCGCTCGCCGGCGTACCGCACTCGCACGTCGAGACGACAAACGATACGCTCGCCAACGTCGGGGGTCTTACTCCGCAAGCCGTGATCGATGCGCAAACGCGCAGCGGGCTCGCGGGCGATATCGAAATGGGCCTGCGCAGCGTCGACGGCGTCGACGACGCGCGCGTCATCATTGCTCCCGCAAAGACCGCGGAATTCGCCGACGAGTCGGCACGCGATGCGAGCGCAAGTGTGCGTCTGCGGTTGCATCCCGGCGCCGGCCTCGGCCACGAGGGCGTCGCAGGCATCCGGCAGTTCGTCGCGTCCAGCGTCGCCGGCCTCGATGCGTCGCGCGTTACGATCCTCGACGACCGCGGCATCGCACTCGCCGACGACGCGGCGACCGGCGACGACGGTGATTCGCTACAACGCTCGCTGCAAACGGCTCTCGATACGGCCCTTGGCGCGGGCGCTGCGATCGTTCGCGTGCATG
>JBDTFK010000152.1:0-5889 GCA_039937995.1 Vulcanimicrobiaceae bacterium
CATCGGCGCCGAGCGCGTCGATCAAACGCTCGTGAAGCATTCTGCGGATGCTCTTTGGGCGGGCAGGAAGCTTCGCCTGCACGCCGCAACGCTTTCAATGACGTGTTCTTTTTTAGGCGGAAAAAGACGGAGCCGAAGGTCGAGCGCAAAGCCACGCGCTCGGCCACGCAACAACGATCCTCATTTCGCGTCCCGGTTGAAATCGACGTGCGCTACACGTTGCGAAACCGCGAGGGGGAGCGCTGCGGGCGGGCCACGGACTTATCATCGGGTGGCTTGCGACTGGTGACCGACGAGGATTTTGAACCCGAGTCCGTGCTCGACATGGAATTCACGCTTCCGGACGGCTTCCTTGCCGGCTTGGCGGTCGAAAAACCGGTATTCGAACAAACACCGTTCGGTTTGCGGCCTGAAACGGTGAAGATGCCGCCGGCACCGTTTGCGCCCGTGCGTATCAGTGCCGTTGTGCTCTCGACCTACTACGTCACGTCAACGAAGTCGCTCGCGCACGGCACGAAGTTCGTCGAACTCGAAGAGCGCGGCCAAGAAGAGCTCCAGCGCTACGTCCATCTCCGGCAGCTCCATCAAATCCGCTCGCGCCCCGGCGCGAACGAATAGGAAAGTCTAATATAGCAGGTACTTCTCGCGCAGGGTGCGGAAGCGTTCGAGCGCGGGGATCCAGCCCGCGCCGATCTCGGCGGCGGATTTACCCGCAAGCAGGCCCGTTCGCAGACTACTCGTGCCCCAATCGCGATCGAGGGCTGCCGCTTGCGCGATGTGAATGGCATGCGGCGCAGTATCGCGCACCGCCGTCAAGATTTCGACTGCGGTACGCACGCCGGGAAACACGCGCGGATCGAAGACGACGAGTTCCACGCCGCTAAGCTCGCGGTCTTTCCAAAAGCCCGCGATCGGCGACCACGAGGCTGCCCGAAAGTATACGCCCGGTAACGCGTGTGAATTCAGCCGGTTCGCGAGCGCGCTTGCGTCGATTCCGAGCGCCCCCGCGTAGAAAAACGGTTTGGTAAATCCGGTGCCGTTGTTGATCCCCGCGTTGTCGATGAGGCCCGTACACACGTAAACGAACGTCGTCTGCCAATCGGGAATGTTGGGCGAACTTTGAACCCATTGTAAATGCGTTTCGGGCCAGATCATCGAGCGTTCGTACCCGCGCATGGGGATGACGCGCAGTTTTGCTCCGATTCCGAAGCGATCGTTGAACAGGCGGGCAAGTTCGCCCACCGTCATCCCATGGCGCATCGGAATCGGATAGAGGCCGATGAACGATGAAAATTCCGGTTCGAGTACGGGCCCTTCGAGCGTGTCGCCGAGCGGATTGGGGCGATCGAGAATCCAGATTTCTTTCCCGTGCTCTTTCGCGCTTTCCATTGCGTAGGCCATCGTGGAAACGAACGTGTAGGCACGCGAGCCCACATCTTGGATGTCGAAGAGCAGAACGTCGACGCCTTCGAGCATTGCGGCGCTCGGATGGCGAGTTGGACCGTAGAGACTGTAAACCGGCAAATGCGTATCTGGATCGGTGTAGGAAGCGACGTACGCTCCGGCCGTGCGGTCGCCGCGGAACCCGTGCTCGGGTGCGTAAATGCCTTTGAGCGCGATCCGCGGATTTCGGCGAATCGCGTCGACGATTGTTTGCAACCGCGAGGTGACCCCCGTTTGATTCGTAATCACGCCGACGCCGCGCCCGGCCAGCTCCCGCCACGTTTCGTTCAAAAATACTTCGTCGCCGAGGGTGATCGCAGCTCGCGGCAACGGATCCGCTAAGAGCGGAAGCGCGGGCGCGGTGCAGAGTGCCGCTCCCGCGCACGTTAAGAACAGGCGGCGGTTCATACGAATCGCGGTTCAGCCCTTTCGCGAAGAATACCCGCGCGCCGCGCGCGAGCGAAGAGTTCGCGTACCGCCGCGATTCCGCCCTCGCCGATGTCGTTGCTGTATTCGTTAACGTAGAGGTCGATGTGTGCGCGCATCACATCGTCGCTCATCTCGAAGGCATGCTCCCGAACGTACGGCATGATCGGCGCTTCGTTGTTGCGAGAAAACGCGAGACTGCGCCGAATCGCCAGGTTTATTTCGCGCGCTCGCGCGTCGTCGATGGTGTTTCGTACGAGGATCCCTCCGAGCGGAATCGGCATCCCGGAGGTTGATTCCCACCAATTGCCGAGATCGGCGAGTTGCACGAGGCCGGCGGATCGATAGGTAAAGCGTGACTCGTGAATGATGAGCCCGGCATCGGCTTCGCCCGCCGCAACCGCCGCAACGATCCGGTCGAATCGCATTTGCACGACGACCGGAGACTCACCGAGCGCGAGTTGCAAGAGCATGAAAGCGGTCGTGCGCTCTCCGGGGATCGCGACGCATTTTCCGCGCAAATCCTCAAGCGACGTAAACGTTCCCGGCCGTGCGACGACGAGCGGTCCGCACCCGCGCCCGAGCGCTCCGCCCGAACGCAATATGCGATAGTCGTCCATCAGGTAGGGAATCGCGCCGTAACTGACTTTGGTGAGGTCGTATCGCGCGTGCGCCGCTGCCGCGTTGAGTTCTTCGATATCCGCAAGGTAACCGTGCATCTCCGGAGCGCCCGGCAGCATTCCGTTCGTCAGCGCCGCGAAAATGTACGTATCGTTCGGACACGGAGAGTACGCAAGCGTGTAGGTATCGATCTTAGTCTGCATTGGCCGGAACGGTGTAGAGCAAATCGAGCGTTGCGTTGAGGACGCGGCGAAGACCGAGCAGTCCGGCCTCAAAATCCCACGCGCTCTCGGAGCGATCCCCGACAATATTTGAGATCCCGCGCACCTCAATCGCCGGAACTCCGGCGAGTTGCGCGGCGCGCAGGACGGCGAACCCTTCCATCGACTCGATCTCGGCCCCGCGCATTCTCAGACGCGCGGCGGTTGCGTCGGTTGAAGTAACGCGCGAAACAGTAATCCCGCGAACCAGCGGAAAACCGAAGGCCGCGAGCGCCTCGATGAGGTGGGCATCTGCCGGTACGCGATCGGCCGCGACACCGCCGTCGGGCAACACAAGCCGTTCGCCCGTTTCGAGACTCAGTTCCATTGTCTCCTCGCCTACGATGACGCCGTCGCCTACCGCCGCAACGCCGCGGAACGCGCCGGCGATGCCCGCGCACAGAACGGCATCGTAACGGCGTTTAGTCAACGCGCGCGCAACGCGGGCGGCCGCATCGACCGGGCCGACACCCGCAACGAGCACTTCGACGTCGGCGCGCGGACCGAGCCACGCGAGTTCTTTGGGCACCGCACAGACGAGAAGAATCATCGAACACCGATCATTTTATGGGTTTGTAGTGAGAGTCGAAATCGCGCGGGATTCGCCTTGGCGTAGTCGACCGCAAGGTCGATATTGCGCCTCTTGTTGCCTTCGGGTTGCAGCAAAATCGTACGCTTGTCCGAAAAGAGCGCGAGGTGCTCTTCCGGAATGCGCTCGTCCACGATGAATTTTGCTTCATCTGCGCGTAACGCCATTCGAGCGTCCACACGTTCCTTCGGAGAGACGCACAACCATACGTCTTCCGGCAAATCGGTATAAACCGTTCCGTTCGATTCGATGTGAACGCGCCGCCCGTCGGCGCGAAGCGCATCGATCAGCGCCGGCGCGTCAGCTTGTGCGAGCGGTTCGCCCCCGGTGAGAATGACCATCGGGCATTCCCCGCCCGCCTCGCGCACGTCGGATACCACTTCCGCGATGCTCCGAATGAATTTCAACGAGTAGTCCGTATCGCAAAAATCGCACGCAAGGTTGCACCCCGCCAGCCGTACGAACACGGCCGGCGTTCCGCTCCACATCCCTTCGCCCTGGATGCTGTAAAAAATCTCAGAAAGCTGCAGCATCGTGAAAATCGGTTTTGCGCAGTACGGCGCAACTGTTGGACGTTTCCCATAAAACGAGTTCGTCCAGCCCGGGGAAGCGCGGCTCCAACCGGCGCCAGATCCACATCACGATATGTTCCGCCGTAGGGTTCTCTATGAGATCGTTGAGCGTTTGATGATCCAATACGTCGATAATTTCGTTCCGGACGGTCTCGCGTATCGTATCGAAATCCTCGATCATCCCGCGGGCCGGTCCCTGGCTTTGCATGGGTCCGCGAAGGGCGACGTCGAGGCGATATGAATGACCGTGCATCCGGGCGCATTTGCCCTGATGGAACGGTAGGACGTGAGCGGCCTCGAAACGGAAATGCTTACGGATCTGCATGGGGACGGGCGTACCGTTCGCGGAAAAGAGGCGCGTGGCCCTTCGTACAAATCGAGATGAACTGGTCCTCGCAGCGGTGGTCGGCGAGATCGCGCCAACCGTCATCAACACCGGACTCTACGATGTCGGTTTCGAGGGCGAACCTCGAATCGTCCCGGCTGTTGGCGGCATCACGCCGAACGTGCGCGTGGGCGACTCCGCGTTTGGCTTTCTTGCCGACCATATCGAGCCCGCGGTCAGTTTGCGGCACCCTGACGACCGGCAGAACACGTCGCTTAACGTACTGGCGTGCGTCGGGAACGAAGCAATCGTCGTCACCGGCGACGCAAAGGGTGAAAAAGGCCGCGTGACCGGAAAGCACGGCGGCGTCGAACACGTCATCGTGGATTTTACCCCGGAAGCCATGCGCAAGATGACGATCGGAGATCGCGTTCAGATTTGGGGCTGCGGCCTGGGCTTGAAACTGCTCGACGCACCGGATGTGAAAGTGTTCAACGCCGATCCCGGTCTGCTCGACGCCTGCGGTGCGCACGTGCAATCCGGACGCGTCCGCATTGCCGTGTCGCGCACGATTCCGGCCGCGGTAATGGGTTCGGGGCTCGGGCGCTCGACCGTCGTTCGCGGTGACTACGACATTCAAACATTCGACGACGTAATGGCCGATCGATACGGCTTGCGCGAATTGCGACTTGGAGACCTGGTCGCGATCATTGATGCCGACAATTCGTTTGGCCGAATCTACCGCACCGGCGCGATCTCCGTCGGCGTCGTCGTTCACGGGCGCTCGTTCATTGCCGGACACGGTCCGGGTGTGACGACACTGTTGACGTCGTCGCTCGGAGCGATCGACTTTACCACCGACGCGAGCGCGAATCTCGCAACTCGCTTACATCTTCGCTAGCGCGCGATCGAGATCGGCAATGAGGTCGGCGGCGTGTTCGATGCCGACCGAAAGTCGGACCATCGAAGGCGTGACGCCCATTTCGCCTGCGTCCTCCATCGCGTTGACATCGGGCCACATCGCAGCCGGTTGCGCGGCGAGGGATTCGACTCCGCCTAAGCTCACCGCATTGCGAATGAGCCGGAAGTTCGCGACGACGTCGCGCGTTTGTTCGAACGTGCCATGCACTTCAAAACTCAGCAACCCACCGAAGCCGCTCATCTGGCGCTTGGCCAGAGCGTGTTGTGGATGAGCCGCCAGTCCCGGATAGAAGACGCGCGAGACGCGCGGGTGCGCGATAAGATGCTCGGCAATCAATTGTGCGTTATGGTTATGCCGGCGGACGCGTAGTTCGAGCGTACGCATACCGCGTAAGAGCAACCAGGCGTCGAGCGGTCCGAGCGACGCGCCGATCGTAATGTGCGCCTTCCAAATGCGGTCGACGAGCGTTTGCGATCCTGCGACGACGCCCGCCACGAGGTCGGAGTGCCCGCCGAGATATTTTGTTGCGCTATGAATCACCAGGTCTGCGCCGAATTCCAGCGGGCGTTGATTTATCGGCGTTGCGATCGTATTGTCGACCGTGACGAGCGCACCGCCCTCGTGCGCGATGCGGCAAACTTCGCGCAGATCGGTGATCGTGAGGAGCGGGTTGCTGGGCGTTTCGAGCATGACGATTTTGGTATTTGGGCGCATCGCAGCCGCGAAAGCGG